>JAHFSI010000023.1 GCA_023265835.1 Legionellales bacterium | reverse complement strand
ATTGTTACATCAATTGATTTATTCTTGATATTTTTTATAAAGCGCTGTACCGAATGATAGCTACCTGTAAATCCATGTTGGCGTTGTAAGGTTAAGTAAATCGTGCTGGCCTGAATGTTCTAAGGTATATTGCGTCATCATATGATCTTAGATGATGGTACGCTTCGTGATACTGTAGTATACAGTATTATTAAGCCTGACTGGCCTAAAATTAAATCTGCGTTGTATGCGAGAAATGTTTCTTGATTGCTGAATTACGTTGTCAAACTAAGGACAATTTAATATGGTGTTAGATCATGAAAAAATGATAATATGGACAGAATGGCGTATTACTGATCGAGTCGCATTTTTGTATTTTTTAATTAAAGGAGTATATTATGAAAATGTTCATTTTAATTTTTTCTACAATTATAATTTTGGGAACATTACCAGCATGCACTACCGTTCCCAAAAATAATGCTACTGTCAGTTCAGGCGGCATTGTAGGCGGTTCCACAGGAAAAATTAGGTAATTTATCATAGCTCAAACTGCCATTTTGTTTGAGCTACGAACGGATTAATATATAATACTGATTTTAGCATTTTTTTTGTCGATAGGAGGTAATATGAAGCGTATCCCTTTACTAGCAGCTTTATTTTCTATATTCATTCTCTGTTTTACCCAAGCTTTAGCTAATAGTCCTTTGTCAGATGAGGCTATTACCAGCAAGGTTAAATCAAAAATAATGCAAGATCCTTTGCTTCGTAATACTCAAATTAATGTCAACATAAATACAAATAATCAGGTTGTTAGCTTTTCAGGTGTAGTAAACTCTGAAAGTGAGGCAAGTACTTTAGTGGAGCTTGCACAATCAACATTAGATGTAAAAGATGTAGATACTTCTGATCTAAAAGTAAAAGATAGCAAGCAACCTTTATCTGATACATTTATTACAGCCAAAGTGAAGGGAGAATTTCTTAGAGAAAAATTGTTTGGTGACAAAGATATTTCTGCATGGACGATAAATGTTGAAACTAATAATGGAGTAGTATATTTAACAGGCACCTCTGAAAGTAAGACTCAAGTTGAAAATGCAATTAAACTGGCTAAAGCTGTTTCTGGAGTAAAAGAAGTAAAATTTAGAGTTAAAGTCGCGCGTGATCATATTGATAATTTTGAAATGACGAACTATTAAACTGGAAGAATTTAGGGGCTGTTGACAATTCAGCTTCATTGAATTGTCAACAGAATTATTTTTACCCACTTTACGCATAGTAACAGTTTGAGATTGCTTTTTTCTAAATTTAGCATGAAACTGCAGCGGTTACTTTTCCAGATAAATTATTATCATTTGATTTAGTTGCAACATCACCTATTGAAATAATTCCAACTATTCTTTTATTCTCATTAAGAACAGCAAGTCGACGTATTTGTAATTTAGACATCATTTCAGCGATCTTGTCAATGCTATCATTTTCAAAGCAATATTGAATTTTATCAGTCATGATATCTCTAATAGTCACTTTTTTAGAATCTTTACCTGATGCGACACCTCGAATGACAATATCACGATCTGTGACGGCGCCAATCAAGCGATCATTTTCGCCAATGGGCATAAAACCAAAATCCTGTTTTTTCATTTTTTCTGCAGCTTCCTGTAAAGTCATTTCTGGGGAAAGAATTTCTGGATTTCTTGACATGATATCTTTAGCTTTCATAGTATTCTCCATTATTTTAAACGGTTGTGTGAATAATTCTAAATTTTAAGTTACATTGAACTTAATTTTCCCCTAAATAGTCTTATCAATACAAGTTAGCACTAACACGCGATGAAATAAGTAATAACCCTTAAAAGTATAATATTCAAGCCAGGTTGACTTCCGGCTATTCCATTTATATCTACTTAATGCTATCAGTTTATTGTAATATCCCTTTATTCAAATAGAGAGCAAAACATGAAAAAGCTAAGAGGGGTTAAATTTTTGTCTGAAAATGCTACCTACGATGAAATGAATTCGCCCGTTGGCAGATTAACTATTATAACATCCTTAAAAGGACTTCATGCAGTGTTATGGGAAAATGATCGTCAAAATACAAGAATTGAAAAAATTATTAACAATCTTAGTCGATCTAAAAATGAATCAACAATCGTGCAAACAAAATTGCAATTGATTGAGTATTTTCAAGGTAAAAGAAAAATTTTCGATTTGCCACTTGTCATCGATGGAACTGATTTTCAAATTCAAGTTTGGAACCAATTGCGTAACATACCTTATGCCATGACCATTACCTATGCTGAACAAGCAGAAAAAATTGGAAATAGAAATAAAGCACGTTCTGTTGGCACAGCCAATGGACTTAATCCTATTTCAATTATTATTCCTTGCCATCGCGTTATTGGAAGCAATGGACATTTAACAGGTTTTGGCGGTGGTCTGGAGAAAAAGGCTTTTCTTTTACAGTTAGAAAAAAATAAAGCCAGAAAGCAACATGAAAAATATTAAAAAATTAAGTAACAGATCAAGCCACCCAACACTGTCATCCCCGCGCAGGCGGGGACCTATTCATCCAAAGCACCTTTCCTGCCATAAGCAGAATGGGTCCCCGCCTGCGCGGGGATGACAATATTGGGTACCTGAGCTAATACAAAATTAACTTGTTGGTATGGTGAATAGAGTGTCCCAATCTAACACTACAACTTGGGTTTTGGCTTGTTCACCGGGTTAAGTCCTTTTTAGTGCAGGAAATTGAGTATCGGTTACCGCAACAAGTCTGTCACCTTTTTCAAGTATCGTTTTTACCTGTGAATCTTCAGAAACTGGAACCTGCGTGGTGGATGGAAAAAGGGTATGGCGCAAGTAGTAACTTAAACCACCACCGGTGGTGAGAGCACCCAGTGTGCCTCCTCCTAGTTTTGCTGCCAAACCACCTGCGTGGATAGCGCCTTTTACAGCACCTGCCACTGTTCCGCCCGGCCCTGCGATTGAACCTAATGCAGCGCCAATAAAAGCACCACTGAGCGCGGCGACGAGTATGCCGAGACAGGCTATTAGTTTTGTACTTCCTGATATAGGTACTTGCGGAGGTGCTACAGAATTATTTTGATGGAGTTTATGTTGCTCTAGTAGATCACATAATGCATGGTATGAAGGAGAAAGTGTTTCAATAAACTGATTTCGATTTTCTGTTGTGATTTCATCGTATTCATCATTATTTGCTAAAGCTGCTTTAAAGGCCGCTAATTTACTTTTAATAGTCACAGCAACTTCTGATTTCGCTTGTGTCTCGCATTCAAGGTCTATTGCGTCGATTGCTGCAATGATCTCTTTGCTCGTCTCAGAATCACAAAGTTGTTTTATTCTTTTTCGTGCTCTAGTGTCTAGGTCATCTGAAGGATCAAAAGCGAGGGAACTTTTTGGTTGAAGTAAGGTTGGAGTTAAAGTACTTGTTTCTGCTGTTACTCGAGGAGATGCAGCCGGATCTAGAAATAAAATACCCAAGTTTTTTTCTTCCTCAGTTCCTGAGGGTAATGAGGGGATTTGTGAATCTAAAGAAGGAGCAGAGACTGATTCTAAAAACGGTGTTGAAGATAATTGTGGCGGTTCTGCAACTACCTCAGGGCTTGATGGAGAGGAAGCTATAGCGAGTTCTTTCACTTCTGAAGGAGGTGTTGAAAGCTCCGCAGTATGCTTCTCCTCTTCCGGTGGCATTGTAAAATCTGAAGAACCTAAACTGAAACTAGTCACATTTTCTGTTTGTGCATTTTCTCCTTCTTCTAAGGGAGTATGCGTATTAGTCAAAGTGCTACTCGAGCTTGCGCTGTGTGACGGCGACTCTTTACATTCCAAGTCAATAGGGAGAGGCATTTCAAAAGGATCGGGTTCTAATTGCCTATCAGCTGCTGGATCAATAATTGTATCGGCTTTTGCCGTAGGGTAAGCTAATGGGCTGCCGCCAAGTTGTGCTAGTTTATCAGCAGTGTTAAAAAAACCTGATGGAGTATGTACAGAACCTGGATCGGTCACAATACTTTCTTTTTCATCAGGTGGCGTTGGACTATTAGCAAAGCGTTTTACTTTCTTGGTTGTACCAATAACTTCATTCAATGGAGAAGGTGTAAGTTTTTTCTGAACATTGGGCGTCTGGTTTTCTTTATCAGATTTATCATCATGCTCATTTTTTTTTCTACCCTGTATAGCTGGGCGTAGAAGCGGCGCTCCACCCCTCCGCGGAACCGTGTTTTTTTTTCCTTGTCCGAACATACATCATAGTCCTCAAAAATTGTTACAATGAATATTTATTTTATTCCCCCCTTCCTGACCTTCCCCTTGAGGGGGAAGGAAAGTATCTAGCAGTACTGGTTAGAACATTCCTTCCCCCTCAGGGGGAAGGTCAGGAAGGGGGGGTAAATATTATCATTCATTATTTTTCTTAAGTTAACACCATCGACTGTTACCTTAACTGTCATGATATACTGCACATGCTTTTTGTTGCTGCTGTGTTTCCCTCTTCTTGTTTGTTCAACCTATTTGCTGATTTCGATGCATTGTTTGCGGCAAAAAAACTAGGTGAACGTGGTATAGGGTCAATTTCTTCTAGCGAAGCGTTTGAAGCTTCTGATTGAAACAGCGGTAACGCTAACATACTATCCAGCCTCGAATCTGCAAGCAATATAGATTTTTCTGTTCCTTTGTATTCAACCATCTTTCTAATCACTAGTACAATAGCCTCTTTTTCCAACAACAACTCTTCCTTTAAAAGACCGGGATAGGTTTGTGCCAATTGCTTCCTAGAATGTTGTACCTTTTTTTGCTCTTCTTCCGAAAACTCAAAAACTTTAAAAAGATAAGCGTCTTTTTCTGCCTGTACTGTACTCTTAAGTACAGGATCTATCCCTTCTTCTGTAATCGTAGAAAGCAAAATATCTTGGTATACTTTGACTTGAGCGTCATTCAAAGTTGGGTTATGTCTTTTAAGTCTTAATAAAATAGAATAATTCTCACCAAACAATAAATATTCTTGTTTCGCATCCAGTGCATCACTGTCACCATTTCCAAAAGCTGTGAGCATTGATTCATGTGTTGAGTTACGAGTAGGTGCTAATGATGCACAAAAACGACTTTTAGCAGTTCTAGAAGAACCCTTACATTCTTTAGGCTCCGTTGTTTTTTTACATCTAGATTCAACGGATTTTTTTAACTGAGCCAATGCTTCATGTGTTGATTTTGAAAAATATCCTCGTTGATAGTAGAGTAAGAACCTAGCTTCCAATGTTTTTGTAGGCAAGTTACTGAATCCTACGCGCTCTCGCTCGTGAACAGTGTTAGCGGTAGTACTCGGCATTTGTGCATAATAAATTGTTCGTCTGAGTAACTCGCGATGTAGTTCTTCTTCAGTTAGAGTATTTTCACTTAAGCCCGCTTCCAATTCTTTCAAACTTTTTATGACTTCACTATCACTGGGGCTTGTCCAGCCTTTTTTAGTTTTATAATTTGATAGAATATCTTTTAATGTTTTTGAAGGATCTTCTTCAGTCAAGGTAGTGCTAGCACGCAGCATAAATAATTTGCTCCACTTTTTAATTTTAATATGTTGTAACTCGTTTGTAGGTGCCATTTATATAACAATAGTGAATGTTATGTCAATAGACTTTTTTAAAAAACATTTCGATATTTTTAACGTTGAGTTCTTCAGAGAAATAGCTAATATAGTTGTCCGGCCTAATAATATAAATCGCTGTATTTGTAATGTGATAGGCATCGTGCACATGATAATTTTTATCGGCAATAACATTCTCTTCTTCGGCATTCTCATTTGAAATAAATATAATTTTTGCAATATCAGAAAATTTCATTAATAAATTTTCACGAATTTTAATTAAATTTTCGGTTATATTTTTCCCTTTTCCTATAAATATTAAAATAGTGTGTTGATTATCAGAAAAATAATCATAAAGAGTTTTAGAGTGATTCATTTTTATATTTGGAGCGCGTTCACCTTGTTTGGGAGAGTGCTTTGGTGGTTTTAAATCATAATCAATAATAGGGCTATTTTTATAAGTAATAGATAGCTGTGTAAGTTCATCGGCCATTTTTTCAGTTTGGCCTTTTTTTAGAAGTGTCTTACTAAACGTGCGTAATTCATGAAAAAAGTGTTTATCAAATAGCACGCTATTGGTGAGTGAGTTCGTTTTGTCAACAATATTTTTAATAACTGAATAACGCTCTGATTGAAAGCTTTTAAGGAGCCCTGGTTTTGCTTTATGTTTAATGACTAAAGCAAGTTTCCATGCTAAATTATAAGCGTCCTGAATACCTGTGTTCATGCCTTGGCCGCCCGCCGGAGAATGAAGATGTGCTGCATCTCCCAAAATAAAAATAGAATTTAATTGCATTTCATTCACTAATCTTCCATGGATCCAAAAGGGTGAAATCCAGGAAACACTTTCTATCGTGAAATTTCCATAGGCCCTTTCTGCCACCATTTCTTTTACTTCATGCTCATGATAGGTCTGCCTAGGCGTTTCAAAGTATAAATTTGCATTTAAACGATATTGATCAGGGCTCCAAGGAAATGCCGCGAATAGAGTTGCTTTTTCAGGAAAAATGGTTCCCTTGTTAAAAAAAACATGGATTTCATCTGTCGGCAAAAAGGAAGACATTTTTGCATCTGCAACCATAAATTGCTCTGGTATGTCTTCGCCGGGAAATGAAAGCTGACATTTTTCTCTAATGGTGCTATTTGCGCCATCACAAGCAATGACCCAATCACTGGTTATAGTTTCGGTATTGCCGTTGGGCTGCTTAATAGTGGAGATGACTTTATTGTTAATCTGTTCTATGTTGATTAGTTCCAAAGAGCGTTCGACATGTATTTTCATTTTTTCTAATTTTTCATTTAGAAATCGTTCAGTATCTCTTTGAGGTAACATTAAAATGAAAGGAAATGTTGAATTAATATTTTTTAGCGACAAATTCGCTAAACATTTACCTTGATCATAAAAATTAATGGCGTGACACGGATGGCCAAACTTAAGGAATGGATCGATTATTCCCATCGAGTCAAATATTTCCAAAGTACGGGCTTGTATCCAGGTAGCGTTAGATCCCGTGGCGGGCTGATCTTTTTTATCAATAATACGGAATTCAATTCCATGGCGAGCCAATTCACATGCCATCATAAGCCCCGTGGGCCCAGCACCAACGATTAAAACAGGTAAATGATCCATGAGTTCTTTTTCCAAAATGAGTTTTGTTGAATGTCCATAATTTAATCATCCTTGAATATCTTATTTATCTATAATGACTTACAATAAGTAATATCACAAGCCGCGAAATTGACACCGGACATTATCAAAATTGAGTGGATATAGAATTATGTTTGCATCATTTTCTCTAGTTTTATTAATCTTTATCTTTGCTGTAGCAACAGTGAGATTTAGCTAGCGTAACCGGCTGAATAATTACGTTTTTTTTATTTTATTTTTATCTGTGCTCTTTTTTTGCTACAATGCTCCCTTTATTAACAAAATACAAAACGGGAGAAATTTATGGATGCTCGAAACACACTAGAAAATATAGAGAAATTAGATCAAGCAAAATCACAAACAACGTTTCTGGAAATAGGTTTAAGCCCAGGAGGTGTAGAAATGCTGGATGTTTATATTTGCAAATTGCAAAAGCAAATGAAACAAGATATGGTGGATCAAAAAACTGAGAACAACCCAGAACAGCAAACACTAGCTACTGCGGGTACAGCTGCTACTTCCAAGCCAAAAAGCCTGCTTGCTAAGCTTGGCCTTAATAGAGCTAAACCTCAGCCATTACTACATTCTGAACCTAATGTTGCGCCACAAAGTAACAGTTTCAGCAAAAAAACCAATTGATTTGTGTTACATTAATCTGATAGGTAATACTTCGGCAAACAGAGTAAAATCCTTGTCAGTGGTAAAGATACACATTTTATTATTAACGGCTACCGCGCAAATTAAGAAATCGGTATTCGACCCTTGAATTCCCCTTTTGCGACATAGGGTGTACATATCAGCTGCATTTTCATAATCCTGTCGAGAAATAGGATGATCTTCAAAAGCTGCTAAATAGTGCCGAAGTTTTTCAAAATGAGCTGTGTCGTTGATACCAGAGAGAATTTCTTGACGAATCGGGCCTATCATCTCAACACGCGATTCAGTAATCAACTCTCGCAATTGAGTGACTGCTTTATCGTTGGATACTATTTTTCTCCGTAGAGCAAGTGACCAAATGCTGGTATCAACCAGTATTCTCATTATTTTTTCCCCCTTTGTTTTTTATAATGGTAGTTAGGGTCATAGGGGATCGTTCTAAAAAGATCAATGATTCGCATTTGTTTATGGTGCTGAATATATTCTACCAGTGCGGCAGTTACCGCCGCCTTCTTGGTAGGATGCTTTCCCACAGATACCGCTTCTTCAATGAGCTTATTGTCAATTGCTAAATTGGTCGCCATGTTGGTGCTCCTTCTTGTGCTTCGTCACACATAATGCTACACAATCTAATGTGTAAAGTCTAATAGAATATTCTACGCATCTTTATTTTTACTTTTCATCTAATTGTATTTAAAATGGATCCATAGTGCCAACGCGATTGCCATGGGAAGATAAGGTATACTGATGGAAAATAAAAACCTGCGAATATTTCTGGCCGGTGATGTCATGATTGGCAGGGGGATCGATCAAATTCTTTCTTACACCAGCAAATTCCAGCTTTTTGAGTCTTATGTCACTGATGCTCGCGAGTATGTTTTATTAGCAGAGTCTGTTAACGGAAAAATTAATTTTCCAGTGAGTATGGATTATATTTGGGGAGAAGCACTTACCGTTTGGGACCAATTAAAACCCGATATCAAAATTATTAACTTAGAAACGAGTATCACCCAGAGTGATGATTATATGCCAGGCAAGGGAATACATTATCGCATGCACCCCTCTAATATAAGTGTTTTAACTTCTCCCGCTGGCATTGATGTCTGTACCTTGGCAAATAATCATGTATTAGATTGGGGAGCCGCAGGATTAATAGAAACAATGTCTACCTTAAAAAATGCGGGCATTCAGTTTTCAGGTGTAGGTGAAAATATTAAGCAAGCAATGCAGCCTGTGATTTTCAAGTTAAAATCAAACAAAAGAGTTTTAATATTTTCGGCTGGAATGGAATCAAGCGGTGTTCCCTCTTTTTGGGAAGCAACTTCTCAATTACCCGGCGTATATTATTTACCTGAGATAAATCAGGATGTATTGTTATCCATTGCTGACAATATAAAGGAACATAAAAAATCGGGTGATTTGGTTATTTTCAGTATTCATTGGGGCGGTAATTGGGGTTATGAAATTTCGAATGAAGTACGCAAGTTCGCGCATGATTTAATTGAGGTTGCCAAAGTCGACGTGATTTTTGGTCATTCATCACATCATCCTAAATCAATTGAGCTGTTTCAGGGGAAGCCTATATTATATGGTTGTGGTGATTTTATTAATGATTATGAAGGTATTAGTGGGCATGAAGAGTATAGGGGTGATTTATCATTAATGTATTTTCTTGATATTGATTGTGACACGCAGGAAGTTAGGCGTATTACGTTAGTGCCGTTACAAATTAAGAATTTTAGACTAAATCCGGCAGATAAAGAGAGCATACAATGGATGCAGGAAACGTTAAATCAATCCTCAAAATTTGCTGTGCAATTTATTCAGCGGGGTAATTATTTGGTTTATTCTAAGTAGACAGTGCAAGCATGAGGAGAAAGCAGGGCAATTGCACCTGATTTAAAAGTAAATTGCGATAGCCAGATAACAGCTCCTCTTCATTGCTGTAAAGGTTACATAATTCGTTGATGACAAGAATTAAAATCTATTGCAAGCATCAGAACTGTCATCCCGCAAAATTTTCGTCAACTGTTCCAGATAAAAACACTGGTCTACCACGAAAATTTGTGCGGGATCCGGTTGAGGTCTTTTTAATAGAGTGGGTTATTTTAAAATATTATTTTACAAAATCTTACAGTCAAAAAGAATATTTATATCAGGGTCGTTGACCGGATCCCGCACAAATTTTCGTGGTAGACCAGCGCTCTTGTGCAACACAGTTGACGAAAATTTTGCGGGATGACAGTCTTGTGCTTAGAGATATGTTTGTGTTCTTATCAACGAATTTCGTGTTAGTGGCTAATTATCTCGGCCTTAATTGATGAGTACCGGGGCTTGATGGGTCTCCTGTCAATTCTTTGGATTTCGTTTTCTCGGATACAGAGGCAGCTGAGCTATGTCTTGCTCTTTCAAAAGCAATTTGTTTTTGTAAATCATTGGCCAGGGACTCGTAGGATTTAAGATAATTAGTTAAATCTGTTTTAATAGTCTCTGTTGTAAAATAGTCAAAGGAATTGGGATATTCACTCTTTAGCTTTAACATATACCTTAAGAGGTCTATTTCAGCCGAAGTGTTACCCTCCTTTCTTTGTAAATGTTCTTGTAGAGTTTTTAAACGGTCCATATTATCTGTTATATAATCTGCCGTATGATAAGCAAGCCAAACATTTTTTCGTTCTTTCTCCCAAGATTCTATACAATGCACCATCCCGTCGAACTCTGTTAACTGATTTTGTAATTCTTGCAATTTTTTTTCCATGCTGTCAAGAATAGCTTCAGGGTTCTCCCTAGATCTAGGCTTCCTTATATAAATAGGAGATTTTTTCTGTGGCTTTAGCGCATGATGATATTTATCCAATAGATTACAAATTTCTTTACTTTTCTTGAGGTCCGGCAGCCTGTGTGATTTTTTCTTGAATTCTTTCGCACTCATTAACGCACAGCGTGTTATGCCAAAGCGGGAATAGGTGCCGCCGCCGGAGGCTGCAAGTACTTTTCCTTGTTTATCTCGAGCAATACAAACGATTTTGAAATCGCCATAATCCATTTTGACTTTGCCGGGCGGTATGGAATTAGGAACCTTATCATCTTTTCGGAGTTTGTCCATCATGTCTCCAATGACGCCGCCATGGGCTACCAGTACATTAAATGATGTCTCTTTTGTTCTAACGGGTCTCTCGAAAAATGTTTCATTCGCCTTTTTAACGCGGGCATCTTGGCTCTTTGGATCGGATTCTACATCTACAAATGCGTTATCATTAAATCTGGCACTGAATCCTCCTAATTCTTTCATTGCAGGAAGAAGCCCCTCCTTTTTACTTCGTACCGCAGAACTTCGGGCAAAGTTACGAGCTGCAAATCCATGCTTAGTTTCAGCATAGTCTGAGTTGACCTCGGTTTGATCTGGAATATCATGTCGAAACACAGCCCTAACAGCCGTTTGCCATGCTCTTCTAATAGGAGAAATACTCAGCGTGACATGATCTACCAGGCCAGATTCTTTGAGTGCCTCTACAGTAGCGCTATGTATCATTTGCGATACCAATAAGTCATTTTCTGTTTGTGCTTTCTTAAACACGGCATCGACCGCACTCAGTCCTGTATCTTTTTTAAAACCAAACCACTTATGAGCATTCGTGGATACTTCATGTCGTTTTAACATGTAAATATCAATATTGGCGTCTGGATTCTCGGCTTTTAATGCGGCAAAGTCATCGATGATTTTTTCGGCATGTTTATAAGCAATTAATTTTGTGATTTCTTGTATTGCCGTGTTATCGCTTGCCTTAGTTGGTGGTCTCAGCTGCGATGTTAAGTCTGCTAATTCTTTTGTTAATTCTTCAAGAGATTTGTCCTCTCGTCTAGGAGTGTTACCCATCCACACGTTTAGGTTCTCTTTATAGAGCTTACAGAGTTCAACATTTTCTTCTTTGCTCGCGGGTTTTTTTTCTTCGTGACTAGGGTCGTGTGCGGCACGCATAGCCATATCTCCTCTCAACTAATGTAACCATCCTCAGTATAGTCCATCATGCCATTAAAACCACTCTCGACTGAAAATTATCTTATCTAATTCATTTTATTAGTATTTTTTATTTACTAACTCAGCGAGTTTTTATGCCAAAAAGATTTGTTATTACGAATATATTTTTATATCATGATGTTCCTTAATCAATCCAATAACAGGAGTTGTAATGAAAACAGTCTTACGTATTTTAATTTTAGTTTCTCTGGCTGCATTCTTAGCGGGTTGCGCTGTGGGTGGTGTTCTCTAGATTTCATTTAAAAGGATCAGAATCATGAAAGCGTTGGTTTCTCAAAATAAAGCAACAAAAGTATTAAGTTTGACAATTTTATCGGCACTCATCATGTTGCCTTCCTCGGCTGCTTTAGCTGCGCAAAAGCACCATCGTCATCACACTAAACACGCTGCGCCGCAGCAGGTGGTGGTTTATAAAGATGAAATGGCAATGGTTCCAGTTTCCACCTTTGTGAGAAATTGGTATGTAGGCGGCCACATTGGTGAATCCAGAACACACGATAAGCGGGCACCCGCTTCGAGTGATTCCGTCACGCAAATTGGCCCTGGCTGGACGGTAGATTTGGGTTATCAATTTGCTGAATTTCGCCGTGCCCTGTTTGCGGGTGAATTAGGTTACACACAGTATGCTAATTCTAATGAAACGACACCGGGCTTTAACGTAGCGTCCACTCAACATTTTTCTACTTACTTGGCGGCAGTTGTTCAATATCCTATTGTGAACAATTTTAATGTATTAGGTAAATTAGGTATTGCGTATAGCTATGCGAAAAAAGTATTTTCAGTAGGCACATCGGCAAGCGCGAATGCGTATAGTCCTTATTATGGTGCAGGCGTGTCATATAATGTGACACCTAATGCGGCGCTTGTACTGCAATGGGCAAGAGCGCGTGGTAATGGCAGCACGGGAAGTACAGATTTGACTTCATTGGGTGTTACTTATAACTTGTTATGATGTTATAAAAGTAACAGTTCTCGTCATTGCGGGTGAAGCGAAGCAACCTAGTCTTTTCAGCGTTGAAAAGACTAGGTTGCTTCGCTCACTCATGATGAGTGGAGGAGTAAGCTGTTACCAAAATTGAATCAGGGAGGATTTTGCGATGCGTCAGTTAGCCTTATTTTTATCAAAATGTCTTATCTTACTTTTTATCACAAGCGGCATCGCAATGGCTGACAACGCTGTATCTGTGCCCGTACTGGTTTATCACGTTTTAAATCCTAGGGTCCCAAGCAGTATGACTATCACTCCTGAACGATTTGAATCACAAATAAAATGGTTAAAAGACAATGGCTATACGGTAATCCCACTTAAACAATTGGTTAGTTATTTACAAGGAAAAAGCAGCGTTCTTCCTGCAAAACCGATTGTCATTACAGCGGATGATGGATGGGAATCCGATTATACTTATATGTATCCTATTGCGCGTAAATATCATGTTCCCATTACTTTGTTCATTTATCCGGGGACCATTTCGCAAGGAAAAAATGCACTGACTTGGGAGCAGTTGAAAGAATTAAGCAAAACCGGCTTGTTTGATATTCAAGATCATACATTCACGCATCCTAACTTCAAGCAAGATAAAAAGCACATGTCACAGTCTGCTTATGATAAATTTGTTCATAGAGAATTAGTTAATTCGAAAAAAGTGTTAGAAGACAAGCTTGGAACAAAAATTGATTATCTAGCCTGGCCTTTTGGTATTTATAATAATTACCTGGAACAACAAGCCGCTAAAGCGGGATATACCATGGCTTTCACTATTGACTATCGCAATGCTTCTCGAATATACCGCCCCATGGCCCAGCCGCGATATATGATTGTGAATTCAGAAAATATGGCGACCTTTGCGGCAATTGTGAAAGGAAAAGCCCAAGGATCTATTGATACAAGAGCTTTAGTAAATAACAAATATCAAAGGTATTAGCTCAGGTACCCAACATTGTCATCCCCGCGCAGGCGAAGACCCATTCTGCTTAAGGTGCTTTGGAGATGAATAGGTCCCCGCCTGCGCGGGGATGACAGTGTTGGGTGGCCTGATCTGTTACTATTAAAGCGAATCAGTTTCTGGAGGGCTTGGAATTGCTTTGATAGCTGTCATAAAGAACAGTCTGTTTTTCGTCTTTTTCCTCTTTTTCCTCTTTTTCCTCTTTTTCCTCTTTTATTGTACTTATCGGCCGTTTTAGTCTTGTAGAGACTACTGGAAACTGTAGTTGTTGTGGTTGCTTTGCTTTCTTTCGATCCCGACATGTTGACCAAATACAAAAACCAAGCAGCATAAACGCGGATAAACCAATTACTGCATTAGTCAATGAAGATGATTGATCCTCAGAGGCAACAATTTTTTTTTGTTCAGGCACAGGATAAGGCGGAGATGTTAGAGATTGATTGAACCCTGGATCTTGTGCTTGATTCATCACTTGCCGAGTGAGATTTAAATTCCATGCTTCAGAAGGAACGCTTTCATTACTATCTTTGCTATCTTTTTTCCCCGACGCAAAAAGGGGATTCAATGTTTGATGAAGCCTTCTTGTTGATGACATAAAGTACCTTTGTTACCCAAAAATAATTCTCGGAGATTTACATATCAAGATAAAAATGTCAATATAAGATTGATAGCGAGAATTAAAATGAATAAATACTTATTATCAATAGACCAAGGCACAACCAACAGCCGTGCCTATATTTTTTCACATTTAGGTGATGTCATTAGCCACCATGAAATACCCTTGAATCAATATCATCCTTCTCTAGGCTGGGCGGAACAAGATCCTGAAGAAATAGGGTCGAATATCGTTTTATGTTGTCAAGAAACACTCCGTAAAAGCCAGCTTTCTGCGGCGCAAATTTCAGCGATTGGCATCACTAACCAACGTGAAACAACGCTTATTTGGGACAAAAAAACCGGAAAAACGATTTATCCAGCTATTGTTTGGTATGACAGAAGAACAGATGAGATCTGTCAGCAATTTGCAAACCATGACATTAATCACTATATACAAGAAAAAACCGGATTATTATTAGACCCGTATTTTTCTGCCAGTAAAATAATTTGGTTATTAAATCATGTTCCTGGTGCACGTATTAAAGCTGAGAGAGGTGAATTAATTTTTGGAACCATCGATACTTTTTTGTTATGGCGCCTTACGAAAGGTGCTGTGCATGCCACCGATGCGACAAACGCATCTCGTACATTGCTATTTGATATTCAAAACCAGCGTTGGGACAAAAAAATATTAGATACTTTTGATATTCCAGAAATTTTGTTGCCTAAGGTGCTAAATAGCAGTGATGATTATGGCGAAATGAGCGCTGACATTTTAGGTAGCCGTATACCTATTCGTAGTTTGATTGGTGATCAACAAGCTGCAACAGTGGGCCAAGCTTGCTTTAAAGCAGGAATGGTCAAAGCGACTTATGGAACAGGTTGTTTTGTGCTGCTAAATACAGGCGATCAATTAGTTCAATCGCGCAATCGTTTATTATCTACGATTGCCTATCGCTTAAATGGCGAAGTGACGTATGGACTAGAAGGCAGTATTTTTTCTGCAGGCACTATTATTAAATGGTTGCGAGATAAATTAAAAATAATCACTTCAGCCCCAGAATCTGAACTATTAGCACAATCTGTTGACGACAATGATGGCGTCTATTTAGTTCCCGCTTTTTCAGGGCTAGGGGCCCCTTATTGGAAGCCAAATGCAAAAGCAGCTATCTTAGGTTTAACAAACAACAGCACAAGAGAACATATTGTAAGGGCAGGGCTAGAGGCTGTTGCCTATCAGACTAAAGATTTATTCAATTGCATGCTGGATTATCCACAGCCTTTTTCAGCAGTGCGCGTGGACGGCGGCATGGCCGCAAATAATTGGTTATTACAATTTATTTCAGACATGATTGATCTTCCAATTCATAGGCCCATTTGTACTGAAACAACCGCTTTAGGCGCTGCTTTTCTAGCAGGTTTAGCTATAGGCGCCTATCAATCTTTAGAAGAAATTTCTCATATCTGGCAAATGAACAAAGTGTTTTCTCCTATGATGAAAGAAGAACGGCGGGAATATTTATATGAGCGATGGAAAAGTGCTGTTGAAGTGGTGATTAAAGGTTGATTTCGTATTGTAATCATTCTTAAATGCTTTATACTTTGATATGACTAGGGGATTAATACAATGAAATCAACATTTGGTTGTCTTAAAAATAAAATCACTATCCATGCGGATATCACTAAGCCCATAGAAGATGAATGGGAAATGAATCAATATGCTTCCAAAAATAACGTCCTTAAAACTTCCCAAGACCATCCAAGCCGCACAGCGTTTACCATCCAGTGGAAATACGCAATTAACACAAAATAGGTTATTTTTTTTGAATGTGGATGATGCTTATGTTCATCAGTTATTTTCTTTATTGAAAGATGGCACAGTCCAAAAACCAGATTATTTTGGCGAACAATCAGTGGGCGCGCATATTACTATTATTTATCCTGAAGAACATAAAAATATTCAGAAAAAAGATTTGCAGCAACAACATCATTTTTTAGTGAAAGAGATAGTAACCGCAGAAATTGGCCGGAAAATTTATTATGTTCTTCTAGTTGATTCACCTTCTCTATTGCAATTACGACGCAAATATGACCTTCCTGATCTTCTATCTTTTAAGGGTTATTCGATTGGGTTTCATATTACGGTGGGTGTGAAAATTTGTATCAGCTGAGGCCGTCATTGCGAACATCCCTCTACTCGTCATTGCGAGCGAAGCGAAGCAACCCAGTCTTTTGGGCGTTGATTAGAACCATTTATGCCCGAAAGCAGCGCTCAAAAGACTGGGTTGCTTCGCTTCGCTCGCAATGACGCCGTTCTGGTTTCGTTCAGCGGCAGTGAGGTGAGCTGTTAACTACTACTACGTAGTTGCTGCACCTGCACACTATTCTCAGTAGAATGTATCGGATGATCAATTAGTTCCTATTGAAATTAAAGCCGGACAAACGATTACAACGGATTATTTTAAAGGGTTAGAGTATTGGCAGTCGCTAAATAAACAAACCGCTGACGCGTGGGTTATTTATGCAGGCAAGCAAAATCAACAGCGTATTCATGGGCGGGTGATTGGTTGGGAGGATGTTCATGATATTAAGATTTAGATGCTGTTGATTATATTTAAGTTATATTTCTTTATATTTTTATGCATAATTTATAACTTCTACTATACTTACAACGTAATTGTGTATAAGGTAAAGGAGTTCAAACAATGCCAACAACGCCAAAGACATTTGAAGATGCGCTAACAAACCCTCCTAAAGATGTTCAGGAGTTTTGCTATGTGCGATTTGAAAAATTAGGTCTAACAAGTAGAGTATACACATATACCATACAAGATGAGATGATAGGTATAACGATTCCTTGTCGGGCCTGGGACAGGTTTGGCATGCGGCGTATAATAGACACTGATAATCTTTCTAAATTTCAAGGACAATATCAACTTGGAACAATAGATCCAACGATACAGGTTGAAACAGAGCATTTTAATAAAGCAGAGCAGACATACCCTGCAAAGGCAACTTATTACTTATCCCTATCCCAAATAAGAAAACTTGATGTGGAACTTGGAAAGCTGGATCCGATATTAGATCGTGTTCTAGAAGAAAAGAGTCTAGAAGCGCTTACATTAGAAAGGTTACAAGAACTGGAAGGCGCCAAATTGAGTGGGAGTGGGCTTTCCGACTGGGAGATGAAACATGCGTTGGCACTAGTTTATGCTGATTCTAATAACCCGAATCCTATAGAGTTTGTACGGTCTAACATGTCGGGGGGAGGCTGGGGTATTAAGTGGCGGGGCGACGTCGTACCAGAAGCATTCCGAGAAAATAAAAATCATGCTAAAGCAAATGCTATTTCTTCTTCCGAATTTAATGACAAAGATCTTCCTCTAATAAAACATAAAATGAAACAACTAAAAAAACCACAACAGCAGCAGCAAGAGCAAATGAGAAGGGAAGCTGCTGAGGAAAAAGTAGGGGAGGAAAAACAAGAGAGTCAAGTAGTGAAACAGCAAGACGCAATAGCGAAAAAAGTAGAACCTTCATTAACAGCAGGAGAAGAAAAAAGGCCTACAAATGAAGAGGTAATGAAACTATACAATGAGCTTGTTGATGCTTTACAAGCATATAACGCACGTCTTAAAAGATCGAGTAACGATTGGCATTCTTTGTTTTTTGAATCTACACAGAACAAACAGAAAATTGTTGGAGAGTTACTTAGTAACTTGCTGGTAAACGAACAAAAAACTAAAGATGTTGGTACAATGAGAAATAAACTAAATGGGGTGTCTAACTATTTACAAGCTAACTCTGAAGCCTTAACCCAATTAGGTGATCGACGTGCACAAAAAACAGTAAGGCTTCTAGAATGGTTGTGTTCGTGGTTCGGTTACAAACCAGAGCAAACAGAAGGGAAAAAAATTGCTGATAAGATTGGGGATGCGGTGAATCCCATTAAACCACCAGGACAACGGCGATGATCGAGTTTATTTGTGCTCTGTAATCCCCACCTGTCATTGACGGGAGATAAATATTGTTCAGAGCCATTTATAAAATATCATAACGTTAGAGGCTCCATTAATATGATACTTTCATTTCGATCAGTCACAGAAAATGTCCTCTTAAATGTCCGGTTGTTATTTATAGCAAGGTAATTTTGCTATTCAATCGTCAATAACATTTTTATATTACGGATTTTACGGAGTGATTGGAGCTGGCGTTGATGGAGAATGAAAAGTAGTTTCCGCTAAAATTGATCGTATTGTTTCAAGCGTCATAAACAATGTCATGGATTCAAGCGGTGATTCAACGCAACCACGCGAGAGATAGAATCTTTTTGCTTGTTCTGATAATGAATGGATTAAAATAGCGAAAACACCTGTATTTTCCGCGATGTTTACCGAACGAAGCATAGCATCTCGTAATAAAGCGCTGCCCAGCCCTTGATTATGATATTTTTTGTCGACTGCCAATCTACCCAATACTAATACTGGCAAAGGATCAGGCATGTTGCGCTGCATCGCTTTAGGCACGGACGCTCGGCTAATTGCACCTGCAGAAAGACAGTAATATCCGGCTACTTCTTTTTCATCATTGCAGGTCACAAAGCAGCGTGAAGCACCTGACGTATGATTTTTAAGCGCGCGCCTTCGTAACCATTCATCGAGTGACGGTTCGCCGCTATTAAAGCTTTCCAACTTATGGTCTTTGGAAATTAAAGTAGGAGCTGATAAATGTTGCACGTTTATTTGTCCCAAGGGGCTTTTCTTTTAAGTAAGCGGCGTAGTTTATGAGTTGCTGGAAGCGGTTTATCAAACAATGCTTGAAATTTAGCGAATGTATCTGCATCCACAGAAAAAAATGCTTGGTCTAATAAAACATCTTCCGCCATGCTACATGCAGCATCAAGCATAAAATCCGAGCGTGATCGGCCTAGGCGTGCAGCAGCCAGATCAATTAAATCCCGTTGCTGTGATTGTGCACGAATATTAATGGAGATTGCTTTTTGATGAGCATGGGGCATAAATCACCTGTGTATACAATTTTTATACACATTGAGTATACAATTATGTATAGAAAATTGCAACTTTTTCTAGGGGCAGAGTCAGCCCCTAATAAACTTTATATATCCGTGAAATAATGAGGGCTGACCTCAAAATTACACGGATAAAGCGTGGTGTCGATTAAACCTAAATTAACCTGAGCTCTTATCCATCTTCCTAACCTGAATCACGCCCGGAATATTTTTCAACTGTGTGATTACCTGATTATCCACATCCTGATCCAAGTCTATTAAAGTATAAGCAATATTATCTTTAGATCGATTGAGTAATCCTACAATATTAAATCCAGCGGACCCTAAAATACTGGATATTTGTGCGACCATGTTGGGTACATTTGCATTCACAATCGCAAGACGTATCAGCGGATAATGAGGAGATGTTTCCACAATAGGGAAATTTACGGCGGAGCCGATGGCGCCGTATTCGAGAAAAGCGCGTATTTGTTTAGCTAGCATGATTGCGCAATTTTCTTCTGCTTCTTTTGTCGAAGCGCCGAGATGCGGTAAATTGATGACGGCATCATGGTCTTTTAAATAGGGGTGAGGAAAATCACTGACGTATTTATAGATTTTTTGATTTTGCAGAGCTGCTGCAAGAGCATTGTGATCTATGATGCCTTCCCGCGAAAAATTTAATAATACGACAGAAGGTTTCATCTTATTAAACTCGGGAGTAGAAATCATGCCTTTTGTTTCTGCCATCAGGGGAACATGGAAACTGATATAATCAGCGGCACGTAAAATATCATCTAAGTGTTTTGCTTGGCTAACATGAGATGACAATTCCCAAGCGCGGTTAACTGAAATTTGCGGATCATGGCCTATCACCCGCATCCCTAATGCTTGTGCTGCATTGGCAACTTTCACGCCCACACTGCCGAGACCGACAACACCTAATGTTTTGCCAAAAATTTCTTGTCCAGCAAATTGTTTTTTATCGCGTTCAATGCTGCTTTCCCATTCTTCTTCACAGCAATTTAAGTTTTTTACATAATGCAGCGCATGGTTTAAATGACGTGATGCCATTAACATGCCTGCAAGGACTAACTCACATACCGCATTGGCATTTGCACCCGGAGTATTGAATACTGGAACACCGCGCTCTGTTAGTCGAGCAAGCGGTACATTATTGACGCCTGCGCCTGCTCGGCCAACTACTTTTACCGAGGCAGGAAAGGAAAAATCATGCAAATCATAAGACCGGACTAAAATGGCATCGGGGCTGCTGACATCATTTGAAACAGAATATAAATCAGCAGGAAATTCTGCTAATCCAGCCTTGGCAATATTATTTAGGGCAAGAATTTTAAACATATCTTTTCTCTTTGGAATTTATTAAGATGAACATCTTAAAAAACTGTAGGTCAAGATGCAATGGTTAAACCGAGTGAGCAAGTAATAAAGCCTTTTTCAGCGCTTGTTTTTGATTGTGATGGAACATTGACAGCGATTGAAGGCATCGATTATTTGGCCAAATTGCGCGGTGTATATCATCAAGTAGCAAACTTGACGCAGGAAGCGATGGGGAAAACAGGCTTAACACCAGCATTGTATCAACAACGATTAGATTTAGTGCAACCTAGTCAAGCAGACATTTTACAATTGGGCAAGGCTTATTGTGAACATTTAATGCCGAATACGGCGCAGGTATTTGCTGTTTTTCAAGCATTAAATAAACCAATTTTTATTATCTCAGCAGGGTTGCGGTTTGCAGTAAATACTTTAGCGGCACATCTCGCGGTTCCGCTTGATCATGTCAAAGCAGTGGACATTTATTTTGATGAACAAGGTACTTATCGTGGTTTTGATCTGCAATCACCGTTGATTCATAATCAGGGCAAGTCAGTTTTTGTGAGGGAAATCCAAAAAACGTATTCATCTATTTTATATGTGGGAGATGGATTAAATGATTTAGCGGTGAAAAATGAGGTAACACGTTTTGTTGGATTTGGCGGAGCATTTTATCGAGAGGCGATTGCAAAAGCGTGTGATTTTTATATCACGGATTTTGCGGAGTTATTGGGGCTGGCGTTGACGGAGGATGAAAACTTTTTTATTCAAAAACAACGGGCATCGCCTGTCTAGGAACAATCGCTCCCGGGTATTGGATAACGGTGCTTGCGAGTCTGTGGCCATAGGCTGCTGCGACGTCAGGCGGGTAGTTTTGCCAGCGGGCTGCGAGGTAGCCTGCATTGAATGCGTCACCGGCAGAAGTGGTGTCTGCGACTTTTTCAACTGTTTGTGCAGGGACAAGGTGTTGTTTGCCGGCAAATGAAACGAGACAAGGACTTGGGCCGCATTTTACTACGACTTCTTTGGCACCCAATTGATGTAATCTATCCGCGGATTGTTCTGGCGTAGAATCGCCAAATAATTTTTTCTCATCATCGAAGGTGGCTAAGCTGATGTCCACGAAACGCATGATGTCTTGTGTTGCACGCTGCGCTGCTTCTACTGTTGCCCAAAGCGAAGGCCGATAATTGGTATCGAAAATAATAATCGCGCCTTTAGCTTTTGCTTTTTTAAGCAATATAAGAAGTCGTTGATATTTGTCTTCATCTAGTATGGCCAATGTAATATTAGACAAATATAAATAATCCATCGTTAATAAAACATTTTCCATTTTTTCCGCATGTTCAGCATTGAATAATTCCCTGGCTGCAGATTGTGAACGATAAAAATAAAATGACCGTTCTCCAGCTGCATCGGTGCGAATTAAATAAAGCCCAGGTAGTTTATGTGCAAGCTGATCAATATGCTTTGTATTAATTCCTTCTTGCTGCCAATCGGCGAGCATCATTTCACTATAAGGATCGGTACCTAATAAAGTAACATAATTGACTCGTGTTTGCGTCGAAGGAAAAAGGCGCGCGAGATAAACGGAAGTATTCAGTGAATCCCCCGCAAAGCTCATGCTTAACGTTCTATTTTGTTGATGGCAAAGCTCAATCATCGCTTCGCCAATAGCAGCGAATTGACGTATCTTATTCATTATTTCTTTCTATTACGTCTTCTTAACTTCTTAGGCCCGTGCGGCCCTCTACCTCTTGGCATGGTCTTAACTCCTATCTAATTAGCATAAAGGGAGGATTTTAGCATAGGCTTGGCAAACAGCCATCTTTTATTTATAGTGCTAGGCAGTTCATTTCATTTTTTGGGGGGCCTACTATGACTTTACATGAAATACTAAAACAATCCCCCGTCGTGCCCGTGATTGTAGTCCATGATGAAAACGATGCAGTGCCGCTTGCGCAGGCAATTCTACAAGGCGGTATCAACGTGTTAGAAATCACCTTACGCACATCAGCTGCCTTTTCTGCTATTCAAGCCATTGCCCAACAGGTTCCGGAAGCGATCGTAGGGGCCGGCACGGTGCTTAATCCTTATCAATTACGTAAAGCACGGGATGCCGGCGCGCAATTTGCAGTGAGCCCTGGGTTGACAGACGAACTGTTAACCGCTGCGCGGGAAGACCAGTTTCCTTTTTTGCCAGGCGTTGCGAGTGCGGCGGACATTATGCAAGCTTTGCAGTTTGATTTTACGACGGTCAAACCTTTTCCTATTGAATTATTAGGCGGCATCAAGTGGATTTTGTCGCATAAAGCGGTTTTCCCGCATTTAACGTTTTTTCCTTCAGGCGGCATTACGTTTGAGAACATGAAGCAGTATCTTGGGTTAGAAGCGGTGGCAGCAGTGGGTGGAAGCTGGTTGACGCCGGTAGATTTGATTAAGCGTAAGGATTGGGCAGGGATTACGGCGTTGGTGGAGAGAACCTTAAAAGGTTGTTGATATACCTCCTTCGCAGTAAGATAGAAATTATTTCCCTGGAGGCAACAGCCCCATGTTTTCAGAAGTCCACCAACGTGTCAAAAAAGCAGGCCAAGCGCCCGGCACGCCCACGTATACGGGTGAAATCAATCATACTCCACCGGATGTCACTATCATTACCTATTCCGGCAATGATTTTAAACAAACCACCGGCCATCAAATAGATGAATCCTTATTGGCTACTAAACCGCCCACTATTACCTGGGTAGACGTGCAAAAACTGCATGATGTGTCGCTCATCGAGCAATTGGCGAAACACTATCATTTACATCCTTTAACGCTAGAAGATATTTTAAATGTGCAGCAGCGGCCTAAAGTGGAAGAATTTGAAAAGTATATTTTTATCACATTAAAAATGTTGCCTTGGAATGTTAAAACAGGCACTTTTTCGATAAAACAAGTCAGCTTAATTATTGGAAAAGATTTTATTTTATCATTACAAGAATGCAACACTGATTTTTTTGCTTCCCTGCAGAAAAAAATAATCAATCCAAACAATAAACATTTACGCGAACAAGGTGCGGATTACTTAGCTTATCGATTAATGGATGCAGTCATTGATCAATATTTTGTGGTGTTAGAAGACCTGGGCAATCAAATTGAAAAACTGGAAGAACGTATTATTGCAGACCCAAAACCAGCTAATGCTCGAATGTTATATCAAGTAAAGCGTAAAATGCTGCAATTACGCAAAGCCGTTTGGCCCATGCGTGAAGCAGTCAACCATTTATTACAAATCGACAATAATATCATGACGTCTTCTACTCACATCTATTTACGAGACGTGTATGATCATACAGTACAAGCCATCGATACCATCGAAAATTTTCGCGATATGTTGTCCAGCATGCTGGATGTTTATCTTTCCAGTTTGACTAATCGTATGAATGAAATCATGAAAGTGTTGACTATCATTGCGACTATTTTTATTCCCATGACTTTTATTGCCAGTGTGTATGGCATGAATTTTCAATATATGCCGGAGCTGCATTGGCGATGGGGGTATCCTACTGTGTTGGGTGTCATGCTTTTAATTGCCGTGTTGATGTTGATTTATTTTAGGCGGAAAAAGTGGCTTTAAATTGGTCTTATAGGGCGATATGAATAATTCATTTAACAAAATGCTGCGAGGTTATCGGCTATTTAGAGCAAGATATGCATCAGGCGATAATTCAGTCATGCAGCTCCTTTCTCATTATGGGCAACGGCCGCAAGTGATGGTGGTCTCCTGCTGTGATTCCAGGGTCGACCCTGCGTTGATATTGCAATGTGATCCGGGTGATCTATTTGTCGTGCGCAATGTAGCCAATATTGTCCCTCCTTATGAAAAAGATGAAATGCATCACGGCACCAGCGCAGCACTCGAATTTGGTATCTGTTTTTTAAAAATTAAACATCTTATTTTATTCGGGCATAGCCAATGCGGCGGAATTCAAGTGTTATTAGAAAACCCGGATGCGAACCATAATGATTTTATTACTAACTGGGTCTCTTTGATTAAAACCCAGCATCCTACTTTAGATGCAGATGATTATGCAAAACAAGCGCTGAATCTATCTTTACAGAATTGTCTGACATTTCCTTGGATCAAAGAGGAAGTGGAGCGAGGAGAATTAATCTTGCATCAATGGTTTTTTGACGTGAAGAAGGGGCAGATTTTTACTTGTGAAAATAGAGATGGTAGCTATCAGCCATTGGAAGAGGTAAAACTAACATCGTGATTGAAATGAGGAAAAAATGCGAACCTATTTGAAAGTAACTTTATTTATATTTATTTCGGCCCTATTTTCTGTAAGCATTGCAGAAACAGCTGTGCCGGCTTCTTCTAACGCTGCTTTTATGCAATTGGCTGATGAGTATTTCGATAACAATTTCTCCTATAATCCTTCTGATGCCACTCAGCTAGGCATCCATACCTATGATGATCAGCTGGAAGATTATTCGAAAACGGGAATAAAAAAAGAAATTGCCATGCTAAAAAAATACGAAGCAAAAGTCAGCGCATTCAATCCTGCTCAGCTTGATGAACAAACTCAAGGTGACCGTGAATTAGTGTTGAATAGTATCCACAGCCAATTGCTTTCTTTGCAAACCATACGTGAGTGGGAAAAAAATCCAGATACTTATTCAAGCGGGATTACGAGTAGTATGCTGCCGTTGATGAAAAGAAATTTTGCGCCGGTAAATGATCGTTTACGATCTGTTATTGCGCGTGAAAAA
>JAHFSI010000106.1 GCA_023265835.1 Legionellales bacterium | reverse complement strand
ATCAAACGGCCTGGGACTTTAGCAAAGGGGCTTATACGCAAGACGGCGAATTAACGGATTCAGAACAATTTACAGGCTTAGCTTCAAAACTCGCAAGCGCCCAAATCATAGAGTTTTTAGAAAATCATGGCAAAGGCAAGCGTAAAATACATTATCGTTTAGGCGACTGGAGCATCTCGCGTCAACGTTATTGGGGTGCGCCTATCCCTATCATTTATTGCAACACCTGCGGGACTGTTCCCGTTCCTCAAGCTGATTTGCCGGTTGTACTGCCTGAACAAGTCGAATTTACCGGCGTGACATCACCCTTGAAAACAATATCGGCATTTTATCATACCACTTGCCCAATTTGTCAGGCCCCTGCGACACGCGAAACGGATACATTTGATACGTTCTTTGAGTCATCTTGGTATTACGCACGCTTTGCCTGTCTTGATCAAACCAACCAAATGCTGGACGAACGTGCCCATTATTGGCTGCCAGTCGATCAATACATAGGCGGCATTGAACATGCTGTATTGCATTTACTGTATTCTCGTTTTATTCATAAAACGATGCGTGACTTAGGTTTGGTGCAATCCAACGAACCTTTTACTCGATTGCTGACGCAAGGCATGGTACTCAACCAAGGCGCCAAGATGTCGAAATCACTGGGCAATACCGTTGATCCTGAATTATTGATTGATCGCTTTGGCGCTGATACGGTACGCGTATTCATTATTTTTGCCGCACCGCCTGAACAATCTTTAGAGTGGTCTGATAGCGGTGTTGAGGGCGCGCATCGTTTTTTGAAACGTTTATGGGCGTTGGGTTACGAACAACAGAAAAATATTCAATTACAAAATAAACAAACAGACCCTACGATTGACTTAGATAAAATTGATGGAAAACAACGCGAGTTCTTGCGTCAACTGTATGAAATTTTAGACCAAACACACTATGATTATGAACGATTACAGCTGAATACCATTGTTTCGGGCTGTATGAAACTCCTTAATTTGCTGGCTAAAATAACGGAAGAGCCCAATACAGAAAGATTAGTATGGGAAGGCATGAGTATTTTGCTGCGTGTGCTCTCCCCTATTGCGCCGCATATTACACATCATCTGTGGCAAGCGCTCCATTATCCTGGCATGCTGCTCGATGCGCCGTGGCCCATCAGTCATTTTGCTGCATTAAAAATGGAGCAAATAGAACTGGTGGTGCAAATCAATGGTAAATTACGCACGCGGATTGTAGTCGCAGCGGACGCCAATGAGAAAACGATTCAAGAGACTGCTATTCAAGATGCCAAAGTACAGCAAACGTTGACGGACAAAACGGTGAAAAAAATCATTACCGTTCCAGGCAGATTAGTCAATATTGTAACAGGGTAGATTATGCGTAATTTATATTGTCTCATCATTTGTCTTTGGCTTAGTGGTTGCGGGTTTCATGCTCGCGGCCCCATGACATTGGCCCCGCCCTTACAAAATCTTTATTTACAAACAGCAGACCCTTATGGGCAACTTGCGAAAAACATCCGTGTTTATTTAAAGATGTCGGGCATCCATCTGGCACAAACACCGGCAGCTGCAACCTCTGTTCTTGAGATTTTAAGTGAAAATACCTCTGAACAACTACTCAATATCAGTGGTACGCAAACTACCCGTCAATACAATCTCATTTTGACGGTAGCCTATCGAATTACAGATAATAAAGGCAATATATTAACAGATACCCAAATAGCGACTGAAACACGTTCTCTTACCATTGATGCAAATCAAATGTTAAGCAGCAGCAATCAAGCAGTCAGTTTGTATCAACAAATGCGGATCGCTATTGTGTACGATATCATGAGCCGTCTTGCCTCGCGTGATATCACGGCCGTGTTAACAAAGTCTAAGTCTGCCACATGAAACTAGCTTATTCACAACTCAGCTTTCATTTAACGAAAAATTTAGCGCCGCTGTATTGGGTAGGCGGTGATGAATTATTATTGGTGCAAGAAGCCGTGGGCGCCATTCGTGCTGCTGCAAAAAAATTAGGATTTAATGAACGTATCTCCATGACGCCGGATCCAAAAAGTGATTGGACAAAATCGTTGTATGCCGATACACATAGCCGCTCGTTATTTTCTAATAAAAAAATCATTGAGTTAAACTTACAGCAAATAAAATTAAATGCCGCGCAAGCCAAAATTTTTGAAGAACTGGTACGCAAACTGCCCGCGGACACGCTGCTTATCATGACTACCGCCCAATTAGAAGCTAAACTTGAAAAAACAACCTGGTATAAAGCAATTGAAAAAACGGGCGTCATCGTTCCTATCTGGCCCGTGTCTGCTGAACAATTGCCGCAATGGATCTTGCAGCGTGCAAAGAAAATAAATTTACACCTGACAGCTCAGGCAGCAGAAAGGCTTGCTATGTTAGTAGAAGGTAATTTGTTGGCGGCGCAACAAGAAATTGAAAAATTAAGTTTGCTTTATCCTGGAACAACGTTGGATGAAAACGCGATAGAAGATGCCGTCTCGGACAACGCCCATTTCGATATTTTTAATTTGGCCGACAGTGCATTACGAGGCAATGCCGCACGCTGTATGCGGATCTTAACAAACTTAGCCGATGAGGGCATAGAACCGACTTTAATACTATGGGCATTGGCCCGCGAATTACGAACAGCCGCAGACATGCAGCAACAAATTCAACAAGGCGCAGCACTTCCTGCGCTTTTTGCTAAAGCGCGGATATGGGAAAAACGCCAGGCGGGGTTTAGGGCATTTCTACAGCGCCATACGTTGGAAAGTTGCTGGGAGTTGCTGAGTACAGCTGCAAAAATAGATCGCGTTATTAAAGGGATAGATGTAGGGAACGTGCGAGATGAATTGGAATCGTTGGTCTTGCGGATGATTGGTAAAGTTATACGACTTGATTCTATATAATGAGTTACGTTACCATTCGCTTTTTTCATGACAGCTCACTCTGCCAAATCAACAGAAAGGATGAAGTTCATGGCTGATGCACGCAGCAAACAATTAATTGTTGTACAAGAAGACCCAACTAAATTCATAGAAAACAAGAATACGTATTATCTTCAAAAATTTTCCCCTAACGATACTGTTCCTTCATTTTATATAAGAACCAAATGGAACTCGGAATTGCTTGGATGGGTTCCCGTGCGACCAGATCAGGATATAACTCTGGATATGCTTCGCAATATCCCATGTGGTACTTATACGTTACAGGAAAATGAAATTGCTGAAAGCATCCATGAAGGTTCTGATGAATTATTATATGACGCAACACCTAGAGCGACGCCTGAGCCTGAAACTAGTACAACAAAAAAATATAACCTCTTATTTCGCAAGCTTATAGATTTTGCTGATCGCTATGAAAAAAATTATACATCTGAGTATGAGAACAAACATTTTCCTTTTCCTCATCATGTAAGAGGAGGAGGATCAGTGGGTCCATCATCGGTGGATTCCGACATATCAGGACAATCAAAGACGAGTCGTTTGTCTGGTATATCAACTAGACTATCCTATAATGGTTCAGTACTCACTTTAAAAGATTTGGAGAATGGGTATGACCTCCTTTTAATGTCTGAGGCTAATTTTAATATCGCTAAAGGCAAAGCAGTACCTCCAATTCTGGTACGAAGAGACGTAGACAACTATTATCTTTACCTTTGTAACGTAGGAAACCAATTCGAATTAGTACAGTTGGATCAGTTCAAAATACCGAAAGCATGGGGAACATCATGGAAAGACAACAAAAAAGTCCACATCGATGCTGAATCGGATATCTTTGACATATTAAAAGAAGCAGGCCATGCCCACAAGGATGCTCTATTTAACGGAAAGTTGAAAGAAGTTATGAACCGTTTTGGTAAGGATTTAATCGTGTCTATGAAAGAACTACTTTTTATTGTACTCGCACACGTTAATGACTTCAAGGATCCGCAACACGGTACCCATGGTGCAGCATTAAATACAGTTGATAGATTAGCAGAAGCATTGATAGAGTATGAAACATCAATGAGTCCACCAAAAACTAACAAACTGAAGCAAAAGGGCTCTCAGAAACAGGAGCAAATAGACAGGGAGATAAGGGAAATTTTAGCTGCAGTAACAGAGTTAAAAAAACACACACAACGCTCAACAGAACAGAGAATTAAAATATTGGGATCACACATTGTATCTCTTATCATTGTAGCGTTGCCACTAGCTAAATATGGGGCAACTGCAGGACTTGCTATAGGAATTTCTACACCCCTTGCAACGATCGGGTTCTTTGGCGGTCTTGGAGTTGCTGGATTATATTGCAGTTATAAATTAGGTACAAAACTCAGTTATTGGTCGGACTCGATGATCGAGGCACAAGATAAAGCCGCTCCAATTGAAGGTTTAATACATGCACAATTCCCTGAGGAAGTTAAAAAAGAGGCAGAGGAAGCTAAAAAACAGAGCGTTAAAGTTAAAATGAGATAGTCTCATTTTATTAGCCAGGTCAAAACAACATGAACAAAGACAACACACTCATCCAACTCGAACCCAGCTGGAAAAATCAATTAGCTGATGAATTTTCCAAACCCTACATGCAGCAATTAAAACAATTTCTGCAACAAGAAAAACAAGCTAAAAAAACCATCTATCCCAAAGGTGCTCTCATATTTAACGCCTTCAACCTCACTCCCTTTGATGAAGTGAAGGTCGTGATTATAGGACAAGATCCTTACCATGGCCCGCATCAGGCGCATGGGCTTTGCTTTTCTGTACTGCCAGGTGTTCGTGTTCCGCCTTCGCTAGTCAATATTTATAAAGAACTGCAAGCGGATTTAAATATCAAACCCGTCCAGCACGGCTGTTTAGAATCCTGGGCCAAACAAGGTGTGCTGTTATTAAATACGGTACTCACTGTCGAACAAGGAAAAGCCGGGTCGCATCAGGACAAAGGCTGGGAAGAATTTACCGACCAAGTCATTCTAAAATTGAATGCACGGCAAAAGCCTGTCATTTTTGTGTTGTGGGGAAAATATGCGGAAAGTAAAGCGAAATTAATTGACCCACAACGTCATACTATCCTTAAGTCCGCCCATCCTTCACCTTTTTCTGCTTCCCGTTTTTTGGGGAATAGGCATTTTTCGACTATTAATAGAATATTACAATCACGGGGAGCGGAACCGATTAACTGGCAGCTTGCTGAAATGAATTGATAGTTATTAAGAGCAGGTTGTTGAATTATTTCCCCCCCTTCCTGACCTTCCCCCTGAGGGGGAAGGAAAATTCTAAGTTTCTTCAGTGATAATTAGGACATTCCTTCCCCCTCAGGGGGAAGGTCAGGAAGGGGGGATAAATTTCATTATTTCTTGTAACAAGCTAAATCATCCTAATGAACTTCACATAGAAATACGTTACCATGCCAGCATGACAATTTCGACTACACTCACACAGCCCATCGCTCTCTTTGGCGGTACATTTGATCCGATCCATAAGGGCCATATACAGACAGCACTGGAAATACAGCGAGCTTATCAGTTAGCAGAAGTACGTTTTATACCTTGCTGGCAACCTGTGCACCGTCCTTTACCTTTTGCTACACCAGAACAACGGTTGGCCATGCTTGCATGTGCCATTCAGAACATGCCCACATTTACAATAGAAGAGTGTGAAATACAACGTCATGGGCCTTCTTATACGATTGAAACATTAGAGCTGCTGCGCCAGAAGTTACCTCAGACACCGCTTTGTTTTATTTTAGGGTTGGATGCTTGGCGCGGGTTTGCCGAGTGGCATCGTTATGAAGATATTTTACGTTTGGCTCATCTCATTATTGCCATGCGGCCTTCTTATTCATTGCCGCAGTCTGGAAAAACTAAAGAACTATTACAGCAATATCAAACACAAGATGTCTCCGCTTTGCATGTCTCGCTGGGTGGAAGCATTGTTGTGCATGCACTCAGTGAACGCGATATTTCAGCCACCGCAATACGCAAACAAATTGCGGAAGGAAAAAACCCCGGGGACCTATTGCCGAACGGGGTCTATGATTATATCGTCAAACAACAGTTATATAGAGAATGATATGTTAATCCGCTTGCTTGCCATTGGAACAAAAATGCCTGCATGGATAGAACAAGGATTTCTCGAATATGCCAAACGTTTCCCTGCTTCTTGCCAATTAAAATTAATAGAAGTTCCAGCTGCTAAGCGTACAAAAAATTCTGTCATTGAACGATTAGTTGAAGAAGAAGGAGAAAAATTGTTGGCGGTGATTAAACCTAACCATCACGTTATTGCGCTTGAAATCAAGGGGAAAATGTGGAGTACGGAACAACTGGCTGCGCAGTTAGAAAATTGGCAAAACGAAAGGCGGAATATCGATTTGCTGATAGGTGGGCCTGATGGGTTATCAAATCGTTGTTTGCAAAAAGCTGAAACGAAGTGGTCGTTATCGCCGCTGACTTTGCCGCACCCGTTAGTCAGGGTCATTCTTGCTGAGCAATTATATCGGGCAACAAGTATTTTGCAGGGGCATCCTTATCACCGGTGAAAAGTAAAGTTGAATATTATTTTACCCCCCCTTCCTGACCTTCCCCCTGAGGGGGAAGGAATGTTCTAACCAGTCCTGCTAGATACTTTCCTTCCCCCTCAGGGGGAAGGTCAGGAAGGGGGGATAAATAAAAATTCATTACTCCGGACTCGTCGCTCTCACCACCGCATACAGCACACGCACTTTTTTCTCATCACCACTCTGCTGCGCCCGTATGATCTGAAATCCAAACGCCTCAGGATCTTCTTCGCGTTGCTGAACCAACAACCTAAAATCTTCCGCCGCGCGTACGATTTCATCGCATTGCGTACTAACCTGTCCTCTACAACGTTCATATTCTTTTTGTAATAATTCCGGCCGTTGCATTAACTCATCATAGGTCAATGGTTTTTGACAGCCTGATAAAACTAAAATACCCATCGAAAGTGTCACAAAAAATTTTTTCATTAAGACATTCCAAAAAAAGAAAGTGGAAT
>JAHFSI010000022.1 GCA_023265835.1 Legionellales bacterium | reverse complement strand
GCATTATCAAGATATTGTCCAACATAACTTCCGGTATTTTGTTGATTAGGCGATAAATCATCTTGAGGGCAATTCGTACTGCCAGGACAATCTTCTTGCCCTGCTTGCGAACTGGTTTTGTTATCAAATTGAATATCAAATGCAAAGTTATATAAAAATGCTGTCGTATTACTACAATCCATGCCATACCACATTTGATTGTTGTTGACCCAATTGTTAGCTGTTTCACTGCCTTGCCCCGTGTAGTTCCAACGTGCTTGTTGGCCATAATAAACCGAACCAGGCATGGTATCTGATGCAGGATTACAATAACCGCCCGATGTTCCGCTTGCATTACGCCCACTCACAGGCGTCGCATAATCGGGATTATAATGATGACAATAATTTAATTTTTGCGCGACCCAAAAAGCAGCGGCGGCAACGATGCGTTGTCTTTGCCACGAAACACCTGCTGTCGTTGAGCAGTTAGTGAGGTTAGGATTGGAAGAGCTTAACGTAAGCGGATTTCGCGCAGGCCCCCAACCTTGTGTAAATGAAGTCGTCGAATCAAAATTTTGTGATAACTCCGCATTAAAATTAGCATAATTTGAATTACAGTCCTGAGGAATGGGCCCCAATATAACGGGAACATTTAATTGCTCAGGTTGTGCAGGCTGGCTGCCATAAACAGGTTGTGATTGTTTAAAATAAACATTGGGTCCTGATGTGATACCTTGGCCAAGTAAGCTGCTATTTAAATCGACTTTTAATAAACAACTACCGCCTGGTGCAAGAGTAAAAGGATTTGTGCAATATTGTGAATACTGTGAAACGGAACCGACATTGGGTGTAACGCCTGCTGTCATTAACCCTAACCCGCTGCTAGAAAAATTAATTGTTGTGTTATTTGTTATTTGATAAACCGCACTGCCAAATTGGCCGTTAATTAATGAAGATTCTGCGGAAATGATAGGAACAACTAAAAAAAACGGTCTGCTGGCAGCAAAACACTGCATGCTGATGATAGAACAAATACCTACTAAAATAATTTTTTTCATGCGTCGTTCCTTAACCAATAATAGTTAACTGCAGCAAAAATTCGTTGGTATATAAATGCGAATTGCTAATTGTATTCACACTGCTTTGTAAAGGCGTCATGCCTAAACTAGCATTGCCTAAATTTACAAAACGGTAACCCACACCCATACGCACGTTCTTTCCCATGTCGATATCCATGCCTATCCCGCCTAAATAAGTGAATGATTGCGTAGTATGGCCCGCAAACGGCTGGGCCATAGGTAAATTTTCAGAACTAACAGGTGTTTCGATGTAGGCATAGGCTTTATTAAATGCTTCTCCTGCACCCAAAGAAAGATAAGGATGCCAAATTTGCCGCCATACTGGCGAAACCTTGGTCTCTAAATAAATTCGGCGACTTTGAATGTTATATTGATAAGTCAAATTATTAAAAGCAGGGTCTGAAAATTGATAGACATTACCATTTTCTGTGAAAACACTGCTCTGAAAATAACTTAAGCCCAGCTGCCATGCCCAGTTTTGTGAAAAAAATGTTTCTGCTCCTAAAAATAATCCTATGACTGCTTCTGTATCATAATGATTAGTGCCTATATAGGCATTTTGAAAAGGAGGAATGAGAGTAATCGATTTTGTTGAATACACATTGGTACGATCAGAACCTAACGAGAGACTCATAATAGGTTTAAAATCAGCAAACGACATTAGGGGGACGCATGCCATACAAACATAACTCAGAAAAACTTCCTTTTTCATATTTTGTTCCATTTTTTATTTTTTCGAAAAATATTGGTTTAAGCCCTAGACTAAACTAACAAATGGCATATCACGTTCATAGGATATTTCAACTTTTTCAGCATGATACCTCATTATGATGATAAAATCACCTTCAGCGCAATCCTCTTTCGGCTTGGTGGCGATCAGGAGATTTACATATCTGATGATCAGCTAAATTTTAAAATAAAAAAGGATTGCCTTATCAAACTTTTATTGCAAGCGTGTTACACGAATATGCGGCGGGACACTTCACAGAAGTAAAGTGATTCTGTATCGTGTGAAATAAAATAAATTATAAACGATCACAATTTTTTAACATCCGGATTTGCAGCATAAGCCTTAAGAATTTCTTCCACTAACTGATCCACCACCCCCAACATACTTGATTCTTCAATAACGCCTTTTTGTTCTTTCAAAACGGCAAGACGTGATTCAATTAAGGATTTCACAGAACCATTGGGAAAGAGGTTGGCAAGCAAGCGACGTGCCTCAGCAGGAGTTAACTTATGATAAAGCTTAGAGCGGACCTGCACATCTTCTGACGTAGTGCTAAAGGCCCATAATTCGACTGGGCCTAATGTGCTGGTTAATAGCTGCGTGTTGATGCCGCTTTTAGTAGAGAATTGCGCGAGAAAAGTCGCGCCGCCTTCGCGAGGACCATGTACTCGTGTTTTAAGTGCAACACGCGCAGTTTCTGATAACCCAAAAATTTCGGTCGATCGTTTAATAGCTTGCTCAGGGCCTGCGTCCATAATAAAAATCGAAGTTGCAAATTCAACCATCACTGGATCAAAATCTTCAAGCGCCTGTGAAATCAGTGCAATTTGCACGTTCCATTTGCGGCCTTCGCGCATGTCCAAGATCACTTGTTCGCGCACTGCGCGTGCTTTAGACGTACGATGAAATTCATCATAGACTATACGCTTAGGGTCTTCTCTAATTTCACCAATGCGTGTGCGATGATATTCTCTATAAGCTTCTGGAAAATCATTCAATACATCTTCTGTTAAATAGTAGCTTCGTCCTAATACATAACGGCCTAACATATACATCACCGCTGTTTGACGGTCCGCTGCATCACCCCCACTTTTTGCGACTTCATCTAAATCAAGTGAAACAATCCGAGCGTCGCCAATATCAAACCGGGTAATACTTGCAATAATGGGATATTCACGCACAGCACTGGATATCATACGGCTAAATGCCTGAATGAGCGGCTCACCCGTAGGCGCTTTCACCAAACCATAGAGGTCTTCTACAGACTGCGAGCGAACAATTGCTGCTACGTCAGGCAACAACGGCATGGCGAACCGCTGAGCTAACAATGCTTCATGATAAAACCCTGCTAAAAATATTGCATCGGTCACTTCCCACCATGTGGTATGTTCATCCAAGACAAAACCAATTTCCGTCAAGATATCATCAACGAGATGTTCTACTCCTTTGGTATAAAGATGGGGCTTTCCATCATCTGCAAGATATTTGTAAATCTCATCAACTATCAGCCCTGCCATATCTGAAATACCATCATAAGGTCTTTCAGCACCCACCGGTGTCGCCAACAAGGTAATAAAATTCACTAAAAACCCACGTTCTTGTGCCGTAGGGTAACGGCTGCCCAATTGGGTATCAAAAGGATTAATAGCATAATCCGTCGTCATGCGTAAACGATGATAGGCAACCCAATGTTTATTTGCTGCAGGCAGTGCTTCTTTTAGCAATGAAATGAGCCCGCTGCTGGATGGCCCAATATCGATAATAGCAATGCGTGGCAATCGCTGAATGCCGCCAGACAAACAAAGTGCTAGATTAATAGAATTAGACAACACAGATTTACCAGAACCCGGCCGTGCATACATTAAATCAATCCAAGTCGTTTGTTGTGCAGACCCAGGTTGATAAGGCCAAGGTTTGCCATCAGGTGAGCGCAGCAACACCGCTCCATGCTCCCACGCTGACGCAGGCCGTGCAAAAGGCAGCATGTAAACCACATCCGACAAAGGCGCAACAGAAGGTGTTGCAACACTGTTTGCGCTAAACCCTAAGACACTTGAAACAACGCCCGCAAATGCGTCACCCGACACTTCAGAGACTTCACACGAACCCCATCCTTGCACGGCCTTTGCAAGTTCTGCTGCACGCGTCCTTAATAAACGAATATTGCCTTCAGGGGCCCAAGTCGCAAGACATACTTGTAATTTGACTACTGCATCGTCAGTGTTGACTTCAATATTACGCAATAATTTAGCCGCATCATGTACGAGAGCATTATGTGCCGATGTCCAGCTTAAAATAGCCGCCATGACAGATTTAAATTTCAATATGTCATAGCCGCCGCCTTCAAATAAAAATGAAATACGCCAAGGCACATGGGTCGGCAATGTTCTAGAAAAAAGGTTTAAAAATGATTTTAATTCCTGCGGAAACAAATCAATAAAAAGCGGCGTATAAATTCGATCCCCCACTCGAACAGTGCGTAAATCCAGTGTGAGCGCATCACGCGGAAAAATTTGACGTGAAAGAGGCGGCCACATCAATCCAGATAGCTCATTTGAAACCGGTCGCGCTTCATGAACAGGAATAGGATCACCCGGCAAGGAAGCACGCCAATTTTTATCAGTAAAATCTCCATCTGCAGAATAGCGCATGGCATATATCGCATCATGCACTTCCAATAATCTAGAATGGATATTTAATGTATTAAAATCATTTATCAAAGCTCTGACAAAAGAAGCGTGCGCTTCTCTCAAATCAGGAATCGCCGCTATTAAATTTTGTCCATTTAAAAACGGAGGAATTTTATTATCACGAATTAATTTTAGCTTGTCTTTTGTCGCGCGGCTGGCTTGTTCATTCGTTAAAGAATAAGTCCGTGTCCACAAAACAAAATACAATTCTTCATGAGCGCAATATCTCGATAAATAATCAACTCGCTCCTTAAACAAATCGTCCAATTCTAAATTTAACTTTTTGGCCGTCGCTTTTGCCGGCGCAAGAATATCTTCTAGTTCTGCTTTAACGGTAGCTTTATCATAACTAAAATAAACTTGCACTGCATGTCCAGGACGTTTCAATGAAGCCTGCAAGCTTTGGGTCAATCCCGCATGAATAGAATTGAATTCTTCAGTACCCACCAATCGTGTGACACCATACACTCGAATGACAGAAACTAAAGAACCATCACGCGCTACCAGCGTGGTTTTATCATCTGCGGTTTCTAAATCACAATACGATTCGACAGTTTGCTTTAATTCAGTGCTGAACCAGGCGAGAACAGAGTCGACGCCATCGAGAATGGGATCCATTATATTGCGCATAAATTTATTGTGCCTCCGCCGCCAATTCTTCTAAGGCTGCAGCTGCCCAGGCTTCTAACTGCACTTTAAATTTAGTATAAGACGGCAGCAGTCGTAAGTCCTTCAGTATGCGTTCGCTGGAACCCGGATGATTCGCTTTATATTCTAAAATCAACTGTCCCAATACGGAAGGATTACTGGTGCCCGCTCCATATTTAGCTTCAATGGGTTGACTACGAAATTTGAAACTACGATAAACAGATTGCGCACTTTCTTGATAACCGGTCCCGTTTCCCATTGCACAAAATAGTACATGACAAAAACTATTGACCTCAGCTTGGGTCATTTCCGGCAGATAAATGAGTTGTCCCCCTCCCATTTCATCCAGAGAAATAGATTCTATGAATAGACATTGCGTACAAAAACAACAAGCCGTAATTAAATTACTAAACTTGTTGTTTGCATAATTCCCATCAATGTTGACTATTTCTTGATATTCCTTTGCTTGGAACCCGCAATATTGACATGTGTAACTGTCGCGCACCATTATTTTTTCTACGACTGGCAGAAACGCTTTATCTTCGCGGCGCCGAGCAAAAATGCGCCATCCCATTAAGTTGACTGCCAGTTGAAGTTCATGCATGCCTATCAGTCTTAAAAGCTCGACACACCAGAGACGCCGGCGTATTTACCGCTTGCTCCAAACAAAGTTTGTCCTGTTGTTTTGAACACCGATGGAGAACCTAGCAATGCTGCGCCTACAAATAACAATGCAATGGGCACACCAATACCTACTTGGGTCGGGTTATCTTTATGTGCTTTAAATTTTACAATAGCGCCTACAGCAAACCCCATCCCTGCGACATAAGCACCTGCAGTAATAAGCTGTGCAAGACTACCTAAGTTACTTTTTACTGAACCTGCTATTGCACCAACGCCTTGGCCTGATGCAAAGGGTTTGATTGCGGCGAATATGTCGGCACCAAAGCATAAACAAAAAACAGCCCCGCCCGTCAAAATTAGCGCTTTTTTCAATGATTGACTTATCATCATGCTCTCCTTAATGTATTTAAAAAATATATAAACTCCCAAACAACCTTAATTTCCTAATGCCAGTGTATTTAACACCGTTTTTAGAAAGTCGTACAGATCAATAAGCAATATTCCTGCAATAATATGTGCCAGCGCCTTACCCAAAGTCCCATGTTGCTGACCTCCGGCACCACCAAGATGGGTTAATATCACCAACCCTCGGATGAGTGAAATGGTACCAATTAATTGCATAATCATAAAGCTTGCTTTAGTGAGTTGTGCCCAAGCTCCATTTTGATCTGTTTGATACCCATAAGGAAAAGGCTGCGTCCAAAATGTAGAAAAACCCACCCGAACCGTGGTAGGCAAATAAAGTAACGCTGCACCCACAAACAAATAAATGATGGGGCCTTTTAAATGCGCTTCAGTCGACATCTGTGAGCGCTGTTCACCGTATTTTTTTAAATGAAACAGCCCATTGATCACAAAGAACATGCCCATCACATAAGCAGTAGCAGTGACAAGCTGCATTAAATTGGGTATTGACTTGCTCAAATTGGTAAGAAAAGATGCTGCATTGATATTGGCGGGGCTAATACCAAAAAAGTCGCCTGCCGCATAGGCAGTGCCCACAAATCCAAAGCTGCCAAAAAGCACCAAACAGAGCTTCGTCATTTTTAACAACTGTCTATTAAAAGCGTTGGTCAATGCCACCTTCTACTCTCCATCCACCCCATATGACAATGTGATGATTTTGTTGCCCGTATCAATTGCCACAATGCCATCATAAGGATCAATTTTTGTCACGCGGCCATATTTTTTTAAATAATCTCCTTCCGCAACCGTGACTGTATCACCGGATTCTGACTTTAGCCATGCCCGCCCAGGTATGATTGCTTGAACACTGTAAATCATTCTCGGTTCTGCTGGTCTTGCTCCAACATTGTATATTGATGGAGGCGCACCACCCATAACGCCAGAGGCTTGTGACTTACTCATCCCTTGCAACAATTGAGTAATTTGATCCAAACTGGCTTCCATACGATTAACTCGTTTGGTTAATTCTTCCATCTTACCGCGCACAGCATTGGCCTGCGTTTCGGTATCTGCAATTTTTTGCGCATATTCAGTTTGTAACAAATTCATCATGGCGGTATTTTGTTGTTCCAGCGCAGTAATTCTATCTTTAGCTTGCCCATCTAGCATTGGAGGCGGCGTGACAACAGTGGGAGTAGTTTGATTTGCTACGCCGGGAGGCTGCACCGTTGATTGTGTGATAGGCGGCATCGGAGCAGTAGCCGGTAATGATTGCGGTACGGGGGGAATGGGAGAAGTAACGGTTGCAGATGCGGTAGGCGGCGGTGTCATGGCCGCGGGTGATGCAGGGGGTTGATTTTGCATGGCCGTTGAAGGAGCAGGTTTGTTTTCTACAGCGGGCATTGGCGAAGAAACAGGTTTATTTTCTACCGTGGGTGATGCAGCGGCAGTGGGCGGCGAGACAGGTGTGCTCGCAGGCTGAGAAACAGCCGTGCTTTTTTCACCTGGTGCGGCCATAGGTTTTGCTGTTTTTGCGGCCGTTGGTGCAGGATTAAAATCGGTGGAAGGCGGTGCGGCTGCAGGCATTAATATTTTATATACCACCCCTATTAATATAACCAACGAAACCACTCCCAAAATCTTTCTGCGATTTTGGGTAAACTTTGCCAGGAATGCGTCTTTTGTAAAAGTAGAGACGGGTTTTGTTGCCGCTGCTGCTTCAGGTTCTACATCATAATTGACCTGATCATCAGAAAAATGATATTCACCCTCTTCTTCATAATGCTCTTCTTTTTCATCAACCATGTACATGCCCCTTGAAAGTCTTTGCGGTCTGTAATTTCCGTATCACTTATTCTGTCACGTCAGAAACAAATAATATACCTAACCCTACGCCAGAATTCACCTTAACAGTAACGGGCATATTGACATAAGGTTGCACTATGCTCGTTAAGTTTGTTCCTATCTGACCCAAACCGACTGCAATCCTGTTTCCTGGACTCAAATTTGGATGTTCGGAGCTGGTTCCAAAAATACCGGTAGTACTGGTTCCAGCCTGCGTAATGGCACTTGAATAACCCGTCAAGAATGAAGCGGCCATGATTGAACCATAGCGTTTAAGATAATGATAATCCACGTTGCTTGCCATAACAGTACGCGCCGTATCAGGATCGACTGCAAAAGCAGAAATACCTTTAGTAGTGGTCCAATCTTGTTTGTCTATTTGTGTGAAGTTAATGCTTAACTTGTCTTTTCCAGTCGCAAGTGCCAATTTACCAAGTAATTTAGCTCCTTTTAAAGGCCCCTGAACAATGGTAGCCATAATAGGTGTGTCAGGATAATCACTATCCACTGCCGTATCTAGTACAGCATAAGCAATCGTGCCCGCCTTAATTAAAGGTGGTTTTTGGGGAGCTTTTTCATTCGTTGCAGTGCCAGTTTGCCCTTGCGTTCCCGGTGCTTTTTCAGCGGCAGCACCCGTCCCAGGTGCGCTAGGTTTTTCTGCCTCACCGCCTTCATGTTTCATGGCAGGCGCCCGCCACGCAACCAATAAATTTTGTGCTTGGGTCAACATAGTTGCTTGAAGTTGTTCAATAGCTTGTTGTTTATCGGCAGAGGACGTCTCTTGTTTTTGAGTGATGGCTGCTGCAAATTGGTCAGCTGCTGCAACAGGCGCGACAGGCACTGCCTTTTTTTCCTCAATGTTTCGTTGCAATTTAGCAAAATCTTCAGCGCCTGGAACAACGGTTTGTGCACTAGGTGTTATCCCTGCTGTATAGGGCGTTAACATGGCTTGATATTGTTGCAATAAACTGGCTGCTTCCTCTGGAGTAAGCAACCCCGCCGCAACAGCACGTTTTAATTCTTCCGCATAATCACTCAATGAAGCATTATTGGCTTGCAAATCCAACAAACGATTTGCTTGATCAGCTGCTGCGCCTCCTTTGTTGATCATCTGTCCTAACAAGCCGGAGGTTCCAATGCTCGTGCGTTCCGCTTTGCACATTGCCAATATTTTTGCGCCCACGGCGGGCGTCATTTTTCCCTCGTTCACTAGCTGTGTTAACATCGCTTCATATTGGGTCAATGGCATGCTTTTACAGGGTTTGTCAGCGAGTACTTTTGCAACATCCGGAGTTATTTGACCACCCTTTGCCATTTGCCTAATAGCAAAAGCGCCATCTTTTGCCATCTCGCCCGCATATTGTTGGGTATACTGCGCCAATAATTGTGCAGCTGCCTCCGGCGAAAGCTTGCCTTCCTTTACCAATTTTGCCAAATAAGCTGCATAATCGGCGGGTGATACTTTGCGTTTTTGCAAGTCTAACAAATCATTTGCGGTGCTTAACGGTAATTGGCCTGATTTGATTAAACTATCCATTGCATTTGCACTACTGGTCAGGAGAGCATTGGCATGTTGTTTTTTATATTTTTCTAGCAGCAGCCGCGCTTCTTCGGGCGTTAATTTCCCCTGCCGTACCAATTCATCTAATGCAGCAGCATATTCAGCAACAGATACATTTCTATTCGCCATATCAATCAGGCGGTCAGCATCTTTTTGTGGAATTTTGCCTGTTTTGACTAAGGCGTGAAGATCATCTGCTACATTCGCATTTTCTTCGCTTGGGCATAAAACAGTGCATCCTGGTGACGCTTCTTGTCCAGGAACATTAATAAGGGTAGGAACAGCGCTACCACCAGAGATTTGAGCTTGTTGAGCAGCCTGCACGTTAGCCTGTGCCAACGTACGATAATATTCAGCGGATAATTCTTTACTGCCTGGCACTGATTGCAGGTTAGTGGGTGCACCTGCGACCCTGGACGGGCCAGTCGTTGCTTGTTCACCGCCAAATAACTTCAAGCTAAAATAAACCAGCGCCACAACGCCCACCAGTGAAGCCAATAAAATAAAGACTCGAGACTTGGAACTTGCTCCAGAAAAAACCTTCAACCCCGGGAATTTAAATGCCATTAGAATCCCTCAACTTTTAATTCAATGGGTTGTCCATACTGAGAAATAAGGACTGAAGAACTCAGCTGTAACTCATAAGCAATCATTCCATCTGGACTGGTCATTCGCCCCACAAAGCCTGGCGAAAGAAGTGTGAAACGTGTTCGTAGAAACATCTTGTCTCCCAAAGACCAGCCTTGGCAATTGCCGCCTTTAATAGTCAGTTGTTTACTGCCAGGCGGAGCAATACCATCTAATACATCCAACAACATCTGATCAGCGCTATTGGGTAAAGGCGTGCCAGTTGGAACATCTTTTGAATTAGGGCCAATACCAGGCACATGAATGTCCGTTCTGGCATCCACTACACGCTGTCCTGGTACTAATTCTAGTGTAATAGGGGTTGGCAACCCAACTAATCGAACGACTAAATCGCTATCATCGTAAGGAGAAATGGCTTGGAGCAAAAGAACATTGCTTTTACCATCCCATTGCGTATTCATTGCTTTTGCATCGCCCACATCAAAAGAAGCAATGGGCCAAGGAGAACCCGTGGAATCAACAAACACCAGTGAAGTAACATGCTTACGGGCCAAACGAATGGCCGGAGGGGTCGCCCCAGGCGCTAAGTTAATCATAATGGTACTCGATACCGGTTTTGGCGGTACAGTGGGTGAAATGGAGGCAGCACGTTGTGACTCATCCACTAGTTGATGCAGTTTGACGACTTGTCTCGGCGTTAAAGGTGAGGTTTGTTGTACCATTGCATTAAATGCTTCATTCGATAATGGGCCGGCAGCAGGCAATGCAGGTGCTGCTTTTAGCATTTTTGCTTGAGATTGCTTATAAGTCATAGGCGGCGAAATGACTTGAGAATCACTGTCATCTACTATAGTTAAGACTGGCGCTTGTCTTTTCGGTGAACTTGAAACAGGTTGGGCCGTTAACATCATGGGAGGAGGAGGCACTCGTTGCTGTCCATTATTTCTTAACCAATTTTCAAATTTCGCCTCATTTTCTTGCGAATCCATTGGCGGCAACGCGGTGATTTGTTCTTGTGCTATAGCCATTTGCCATACACTACAGAGAACTAGCATTGTCATTAATTCAATCGCTTTATTCATTAGGGTGCCTTATTGACTGCTGGCTTCTCTACGCTAGGAGCCACCACATTATCTATCGATACGCCATATAAATTATTGAGCGTGGACATTCTCACTACCAATACTTGCAAATCCAGCGCCTGCACATATCCACCACTATAATTAATATTTATCGGCATTTGTACCCACCAACTATATTTTCCATCTAATAATCCTTGGTTAAGTATAAAAGGCGCTCCTGTCGGCACGCCATTAATAAATAATTTCGCATTCGTTACCGCGGCATAATCTGCATAACCTTTCAAGAAGGTCAAAAAAGTTTTCCAGCCATTCTCGGTAAAATAATGTTCATTTTTTTGCAGCTGACCTTTGTAATTAATAAAATCATAATTGAAAAGACCTGGAACAACCGTGCTGACCCATTGGATTAAATCAGGCTGGCTCAGGTAAGGTTGGTTTAACGGCACAGGCGGCACAATGCGCCATTCATTATCAGTAGAAAATTGGATAGGCGGCGGCTTATCAAAAAAAAGATAAATAGAGGTTGCTATGAGCGCAAAGATAATGAGGATAAATACCCCCAAAATCAATAAGACTTTACGAAAGCCATCCCGATTAAAGTCCTTCCGAAGATAAATTGTCTGCTGCTCTTCACCTATCATTTTTTTCTCGTCAACTGACAGAACAATGACGTTTACTATACTGCATAGCGAGAAAGTCGACTAGCAGTTTGTAATCATTAGGGTTTAGCGAGGCGATGCTGCGATCATTTGTATAATTGCCAGTCCCCGGTAGCTTTGTAACAGTTTTCGCCGTTGCACAACGACAGTAACTGCATAAGCATTAGAAAAACTCGGTTTATCGTAAGGTGCTTCCAAAAAATTCACTAACAATGGCACCTGAAATTTCCAGGAGTAAGCCCCGCTTAATATCCCTTCGTTGATCAATCGAGGTTTACCAACTACTTTTGCAACAAATATCATTTTTCGTTCAGTCACGGCTAATAAGTTATTAGAAGCAGTTAACGCATCCATATAATTACGCCAGCCATATTCAGTAAAATATTTTTGCGCATCTTGTAATTGTGATCGATAATTTACGTAATTATACGAATAGGCAGCTTCAATGGCTTCTATTGCCCACGCAGCTACCGTATCGGTTGTCATCCCCGGCACACTAACGGGAACTTCCTGCACTAACCGTCCAACGGAGTCAGTCAAAAAATAGAGAGGACGAGTAGGATTTTTTGTCAAATAAACCAAAAGGCTAATTAAAATGACAATAGCAACCAAACAAAGCAAGTAAATACCTAGTGCAACATGATATTTTCTTTTGTAAAAGTGGTTACGCAATTGGATCAAGACCAAAGCATCTTCGTCTGTCTTTATACTCTCATTCATCATCTATTCTCTCACATAACAAATTGATCAATACCAATTCCCGCACGGTTTTTCCATGTAGGCACTTTTACAATAGATAGAGAGACCGTATAAGATTTTTTCGAAATACCATCGGAACTTTGATACGTCACTAAAAAAGGCATCTGCACACGCCAAACATAACCTTTCCCACCCAAATCGCCCTGGTTAGAGATAACAGGAGGCCCTGAAACCACACCATTGACCAACAATTGATTTTGCGCAATCGTTTCGATGAGTCCTCTAACGGAATTCGCATAATCGGCCCAACCTGCATCCGTAAAATAAGGACGGACCAATGCGCCCTGCTTATCGTAATTCACAAAATCAAACGTATAAGCGGCAACAGCGGCCTTGCTTGCCCATTTGATTAAAGTACCCGATGATAAATCTGGTTCCTCCGCAGAAACCAGCTCCATTTGCTGTCCATTGGTTGCTACTGCGCTAAACCGTGGAAGCGGACGGTGGGTCACTTGATAAATCACAAGCATAAGCAATACAAGTATCAGAATAATCGCTATCAACAGCAAATAAATGAAGGAATGATAATATTTAATATACCATTCAGAATCATCTTCATTCGCCGGTCTTGCAGCTGACATCAGTGGCCTCGTTATTATTATTGCATAGGAACCATAGGAATAATTTGCCCTGATGTCGCAGTACCATAGTACACAGGGGGCACAGTAAATAAAATATAATAAAGAATGGCCAATATTAAAAGCAGTACAACAAACGCTGATACCAAGATGCTTCGTAACATTTTATAATAACAGTCCCGATAAAAATCGCTTTGCATTCTAGCTAATTCATGTTTTCTACCTATCATACTGGCAATTTCTCCAACGTAATCTCTACTCTAAAATTATCACTGTTCCAATCGGGTTTGTTTGCCGCCACTAATTTTTCTCCGCCACGGCCCGTTGCGGACAATAGCCTAGTATTCACACCTTTTTTCCATAAATATTTTGCGACAGCAGTCGCTTGTTGCTGTGTTAATGCAAGATTGACCGTATCAGGAATACATGCGCTCGTAAAAGCTGCTACATTGACTGACATGTTTGGATAGTTATTAATGTATTGCGCAACTAAATCTAAAGTAGAATAAGCATGCAAACGAATATTTGAGGTCATGTCATGAAAGACCAATACAGAAGGAAGAACCAACATGATTTGGTCTCCCAAAACAATCACTTTAACACCGCGATTTTCTAATTTATCCGCAAGGGTAGTATGAGAATCAATATAAGCTCCCCATGCTCCGCCAAAAATAGCGCCTACTGCAATTCCGGGCACTAAGCTTATGCCTGAATTCAGGCTATTTGCTGCAGCGCCTGTAGCTGCACCTACCACGACTCCTTTTGATGTTTGGCTGCTATTTTGATAAGACTCTGAGATGCTGCCTTCCGAATGATTCAACGCATAATCAGTATCTAGATAAGCCTTGTCTGCCTCATCGGCAGCGCCTCTTGATACATCAGACGAGGCACAACCCTGAAGAAATAAAATCAGTAAAAAGGCTGAAAATAACTTATAAAGAATTGGTTTATTCACTCGAACCTTCCGTTGTTTGCTGGCTGACTACATACTCTGTCAACTCATTGGCTATACTACACAACTGTTCAACATCCAAAAATATACCTTCGACATAAGGAGGATAATCCGTCGCGACTAACATGTCCTTAATAATTTCATTCGTAACATTGTTGGCCTGCGAGCTTGAACGCCCCAATACTCTCTCCAATAATTCCACTTTATCTTTAATGTATGACTTAATAATCAGCGGCTGGCTAAATTTCTCAAGCTCGCCGGGGCCTTTTAATAAGCTTCTGATGTCTTCACTTAATATCGCTTTATTGAATATATGGATACGACCTTCATCGACAACCTCTTCAACGGCCTCCTCTTCTTCTCTCCCTTGTCCTGCTTCTGCAGTTCGATTATGAAAGGCCAACAGCGCTGAAACACCTCGTTCTATTAAATTTGTTTCCGCCTCTTCATGAATAATATTCGCAATAAAGTGAATATCTTCTGATTCTTCTGCCGCTTGCTCCACAATTTCAGGATTTCCTTCCATCAAAACATTAAATTGCTCCAAGCGATGCTCTAAATCTAATAAGATTCTTCCAACCGGCGGTTCCACTTTCAAAAAATGATTCAAACGTAATCGTTCAACGGCTTCTGGATTAGCAAAAAACATGCGGGCACGAATAATTTTTGATTTAAAGAAAATAGTGGCTTCGCCTTCGCGTTGTTCTTTAAGGTCTTGCAAATCTAACCGTGCTCGTTTTTCGGAAGATGCGCTGCGGCTATCCATGTAGTTATTTAACACGCTGTGTGCATTCGTTTGAAATGAATCGACCTTAGTGACATACGATTCACCCGCTGTTTTAGAGAAAAACTCCCATGTTTCTAGCGGATCTTCCAATTTCATACATATTTTAATATTGGTATTTGCACCAATAGAGGCGGCTTCTTCTTTAGAGGCTTTCTGAAAGGCCGGCAAATCTTGCCCGGCAAAGATAACAGAAAATCCTAAAGAACGTGCTTGTGCCGGTACAACGGCAAATCCTTTTACGGCGTAATATCCATATTCATCCAGTATGCACATATAAGGCGTTAATGCAGTCGTCGGCTTACGTGATACCACTTCTCTAAAAGTACCCTCCACCTCTGCGCCCAATCCCGCCGCCATCATCGCTTTCAGTGAGGATATAATTACTTTACCTAAAATTCCTAATTCATCCGGTGACTTTTCTAATGCGGGTAATAACACCACAAGAATGCGACGGTTTAACACCACATCTTTTAAATCGACTTCTGCAAGATTAGTACGAATAATATGTCCATACGTGTCTGCTAATGCACCAAACACACGGGTTAATTGCATCGTGATAAAACCGTGCTGCTCTAATACTTGTGAACCCTGCTTACCTTTTTTAGTACGATCATAACCTGGTAAGTTAATAATATAGTTTATAATAGGTTCAAGCACCATGTCGGGCGTGTCCGCCAAACTAACAGGCTCTTGATTATCACGAATAAACATTTTGTCCATCCCAATTGCTTCTAAACGCGGCAAATCAAAATAATTACGGATCGCATTAGCATCCAATAAAAGTTTTCCTGCATCACGCATATAAACCAGCACTTTCATCAATGCATCAACGAATACAATGGCACGACCTTTCCACATGTCTCCATCTGAGCTTTGGCTTCCTGAATCCATCAAGCTGACGACTAACTGGGTCAACATACTGGATGAACCATTGCAAAACGGGTTCATAGTATTCGACAAACGCCTCTCTTGTGCACCGACAACATCGCGCGCACCTGTCATAAAATTAATTAATAGCATATCATCTTCGCGCCCCATTAGGCGCACCATCGAAAACACTTTAGCAAATAAGGTATTGTCGCCTTTGCCATCGACATAAAGAAAACCACTTCCTTGCACTAACGCATTAAAAGCCAATGAAATAAGCGCTTCTGTTTTACCACTTCCTGTCGAACCAAAAATAAGAACATGCGTACGCATGTCATCATTGTTAAACCAGAGCTCTTCACTGTTACTTTTCCGATTACCAAAAAAACTAATGCCTCGCGCTTTACGAGGCTTACGCGCATCACCCGGCAATGGATCATTATAATCTAGGGCGCCCGAACGCTGTGGCATACGAAAAGGCAATTTAAATTCTCGAGTATAAGCATAGAGAAAAACACAAATAGCAATAATAGTCGTGAGATCTGATAGGGCGGAAAAGAAAACCACTACCATGGCAAAACCTACCAGTAAGGTAGCGCTTTTAATGGGGTCTTTGAAAAAATCAACGATCTTCATCCCAAGCGTGCGCGTATCGCGCAACAACATTTGCGGAGAAAGTTCTTGATGTTCGTCTAAACCACGTTGCTGCATAATTCTCTCTTATGCTATCTCATCTGGACGATAAATTATTTCTTTTAAAACAAGCTCTAATGCATTGGTTGCTTCTTCTACCATCGGCACTAATAATTGTTTTCCCAATTGTTTTTCAGCTAACCAGTGCGCAAAAGGCCCTGCCACTTCAACAAACGGCGTTTGCCTGCCAACCGTATTCAGCATATACCAAAGCCGTCGATCAACGGGTTTCAACCATAGAAAATCAGCAGATGCTTGCACACCATCTTCTCGTGCAATTTCAAGCATAGAAGCCATGACAGTCAATATGTAACCATGAGATTGCATGACTCTTTGCACTGCTTTTTCTCCTTGGTGCTTCTTGCATAACGCATCAGCGCCTGAGAAATCTAATTTTTTGGCTGAAGAGGCGCTAATTTGCGTCAACAAGCTGGCTGCCGTTTTAGAATCTCCGGCATTGCGTGCCGCAAAGACAGCAAATAAAGCCCGTGTATGGGGCGGCAACTTATCCAGTCCCGGCCATAAAGCGCCTAATTGCATAGAAAATATTTTATTGGCTTTGCCGCGTTTTAAAGTAACTTCAATGCGATTTCGGTCTTTGCTTAGACTCCCTTCTTTGGGTTGCGCCCTAAATTCATCTAATAATTTATAGCGTTTACAAAATTGCATGGGTGTCACAGCCATTGCCCAAGGGCCTTTATCAATGGGTTCTTTATTCAATTTCAAGCCCAGAACAGGCGTGATCTGCGGCCAATTGACTTGTTCCGCTTTGGCCAATGAATCCATACTATAAGTATGTTTGAAGACACGCGTAGAATTAGAAAAATAAATAACAAACGCTAAAATAATAATGATAAACACAAAAGGAAAGCGCAGATAATCGCCTACTGCTTGTCCTAGTAGAGAAACATCATGAAAAGACAATTTCATGGGGTCTGCGTTGCTAATAGCGACTTTGACATCATCCAACCGATGAGTAAAAAGGCCTATGAAATCAATTTCCCAAAGTTTGATGGTGAGATAGAAACCGATGATTTGCTTTTTGAAAACATACCAAATAATGGCGGCAAAAATAAAAGTTGCGGCAATGATCCACAATATTCCCATGGAATTATCGGATTGCCCTTGTTGCGCACCTCCTGCAGCCATGGCTTAGCACCCCAATTCTACCTACCCTTTTTGCTTTTCTTTAATTTCATCCAACATTTTACAATCAATGCAAAGCGTGGCGGTAGGCCTCGCTTCGAGACGGCGCAGCCCTATTTCTACACCACAGACTTCACAATAACCATACTCTTTATTAACAAGAAGCTGTAAGGCTTCTTCGATTTTTTTAAGCAGCCTGCGCTCACGATCTCGCGCCCTCAATTCCAAGCGAAATTCTTCTTCTTGGCTGGCACGGTCATTGGGATCTGCATAATTGACTGCATCATCTTTCATATGATGCACGGTACGATCCGCTTCTTCCATAATGCGTTTGCGTAAGCGGGTAAGGATTTGCGTAAAATGATCACGCATTGAAGTGCACATGTACTCTTCATTTTTTTTAGCTTTATAAGGCTTAATGCCTAACACTTCTAAACTTGGCTCTAAGATGTCTTTTGCGGCCATTGAAAACTCTCCTACCAAACAAAATCCTTTCAGGAGTATATATCAAAAAAACCAGTTGTAACACGGTTTAATCCCGAAAAATCTCGTTTGGATTTCACATCAGTATAGCCTAGCTCTAAAAATTTATGTTGTACTGCTTGGGCCTGAGAAAACCCATGTTCCAACAATAAACAGCCCCTGGGTTTTAAATAGTATCTTGCTTCATCAATAATATGATAAATATCGTTGAGCCCCTGCTCCTCAGCAATGAGGGCAGATATCGGTTCAGTCGTTAACACACTCGCTTGCAAAAACGGATCATCTTTAGCAACATAAGGAGGATTGCTCACAATAATATCAAATTGAGACTTAGGCAAAGCCCCACACCATGCTCCTTGGCAAAAAATAATCGTATTAATTTGCAATCGTTCTGCATTCATTTTTGCTACATTTAATGCGGCTGTACTTAAATCAGTCGCGTATATCGTCCATTGGGGTCTTTCGTGTGCTAATGCTAATGCAATGGCGCCTGAACCGGTTCCTAGGTCTGCCACCTGTAAATCAGGAATGTTTGGCAGTTCTAAAATAAGCTCAACTAATAGTTCAGTTTCTGGTCTTGGGATGAGGGTATCGGGAGTTACTATTAAATCTAATGACCAAAATTCACAATGTCCGGTGAGATAAGGGATGGGTTGGCCTTGGATTCTTTTGTTAATAAGATCATTAAACTGGTTTTGTTCCTCGGGAGATAAGGTTCGCTCAGGATAAGTGTACAAATAACCCCGTTGTACATTTAATACATGGGCCAAAAGTATTTCTGCATCGAGCAAGGCTGTAGTAGAAATAGCAGCTAGCTGATGTTGCGTGTTTTCAAGAGCTTGTTTAATCGCTTGCATGTTATCTCGTTAATTTCTTGGAACAATTGCATTTAACTCAGTTTACCTCTCCGCTCGTCATTGCGAGCGAAGCGAAGCAACCTAGTCTTTTCGGCGCTGCTTTTGAACATAACGGGTACTAATCAACTCTCAAAAGACTGGGTTGCTTCGCTTCGCTCGCAATGACGGTAAGCGGTAATTTAGCTACTCTGCGTTAATCTCCGATCTGCGCTAGCAGGTCTGCTTGGTGTTCATGCACTAACGCATCAATCACAGGCCGCAAATCGCCTTCCATAATGTCAGACAATTGATATAACGTTAGATTGATTCTATGGTCTGTTAATCGTCCCTGAGGGAAATTATAAGTACGGATACGTTCAGATCGATCGCCTGTTCCTACCAAATCACGCCGTGTGTCTGCTTGCTGCTGCTGTTGCTTTCGGCGTTCTTCCGCCAAAATGCGTGCTTTTAAAAGAGACATGGCACGCGCACGGTTTTTATGTTGCGAGCGTTCATCTTGACATTCAACCACTGTGCCGGTAGGAATATGCGTTAAACGAATTGCAGAATCGGTTTTTTGCACATGCTGACCGCCTGCCCCGGATGCACGAAAAGTATCGATGCGTAAATCATTAGGGTTAATTTCAATGTCTTCAATTTCATCCACTTCCGGCATAATAGCCACCGTACAGGTTGAAGTATGCACCCGCCCTTGCGCTTCCGTTTCAGGAACACGCTGCACCCTATGCACGCCTGACTCAAATTTAAATTGTGAATAAGCCCCTTGGCCTATAATACGGGTAATAATTTCTTTATACCCTCCATGCTCCCCATGGCTGCAGCTAATCAATTCTGTTTGCCAACGTTGTGATTCCGCATAACGTGTATACATACGATATAAATCGCCCGCAAAAATAGCGGCCTCATCACCACCTGCCCCAGCGCGAATTTCTAAAAATATATTGCTGTCATCATGCGGATCACGCGGCAACAATAAAAGTTGCAATTCACTTTCTAACACAGCAAGCTGCTCTTCTTCATTTTTTAATTCTTGCTTGGCAAGCGCTTGTAATTCTGCATCGGCCTCATTCAATAATTCTTTGGCACTAGTGATATTTTGTTGGCAAATACCATAACGTTTAAAGGTATCCACTATCGGCCCTAACTGAGCATATTCTTTAGAAAGCTCACGAAATCGGTTTTGTTTTGAGATGACGTCAGCATCAGACAACAACGCACTCACTTCTTCATGGCGTTCAACTAATGTTTGTAATTTTTTTTCAATGGACGGTTTCATGATAATTCAGGCTCAACTGCAGAAATAGCGAATAATTCTTGCGCTAATTGTAATAGTTCCAAACGGCCTTCCTGTCCTGCTTGGCGTAATTGCATCGTCGGCGTATGCAGCAATTTATTGCTTAAAGCATGAGAAAAATCCGTTAATACTTGTGCTGGATCTTCTCCGCGGCTTAATTGTTTTTTTGCCTTAGATAATTCGATATGACACAGCTCTTCGACTTGGCGACGATAAGCACGAATTGTCACTGCCACTTTCTCTAACGAATTCAACCACAGCATAAAATCATGGCTTTTTTGTTTGATCATTTCACGCGCTTTATCAGCTGCATGTTCACGGCCTTGTAAGTTTTTTTGAATAATGTTTTTCAAGTCATCAATACAATATAAATGAACATCGTCTAACTCAGCGACCGCCGGTTCAACATCACGAGGAACAGCAATATCTACGATAAACAAAGGCTTCGTGCGCGCTGTTAATAAAGCAGAAGTGATAATGGGAGCGGGGCTCCTTGTTGCTGAAATAACGATATCGGTATTTGACAATGCTTCAGGCAACTCTGTCATGCAAATGAGTTCGCATGGATAGCGCTCTGCTAAAACAGCTGCCTTTTGTATGCTGCGATTTACGATACAAACGCGTTGCGGTGAATGAACTTTTAAATAGCGCATCACTAATTCTACTGCAACACCTGCACCTATCAGTAAAACAGTTGCTTGATTTAATTGTGCAGGATATATTTCCTTAATAAAACTCACTGCCGCAGAAGATACTGACACAGGACATGCGCCGATGGCCGTGCTGGTTCGCACTTGTTTAGAAACAGCAAACACTTCTTGAAATAATCGATTGAATAACGTACCAACGGCCGATGCTGCACAGCTTTCAGCAAAAGCATCTTTCATTTGCCGCAATATCTCTGACTCCCCCAGTACCATAGAATCTAAACCACAAGCGACATTCATAATATGCTCTATTGCAAATTGGTCGCGATAACAATACAGAGAGGGCACTATTTCTGCGGGAGAAAGCCCGTGTTGCCGGCAAAACCAATCGACGGCTCTTTCAACATCCTCTGTAACACAATATAATTCTGACCGATTGCAGGTGGACAATAAAACAGCCTCGGCGATATTTTCTTGTGTTTGTAAGTCGTTCAAATATAGAGGAATTTTTTCCGATGGAAAAACAGCTCGTTCACGTAAGGCGATCGGCGCAGTTTTGTAATTGATTCCGCAGACAATAATGGGCATAGGAGATTGTAGCTGTTTATTTGGTGGGGGTATTCTAAGTGAAAATGCGGGGAAAAGCCAAAAAAGTTAAAGTAACTCATAGATACAAAAATAAAATGAAAAAGTTCAAGATAGTATATATACTACGCACATTTCCAATATAGAAATTAAAGACAAGCAGGTGAAACCAAGATGAGTGCGACAAGAATTATCTTTAGCCTTAGCGATAACATGTTAGAATTGCGCAAAAAATTGCCAAAATTAACGCCCCTTCAACCACAAAAAACAGCGCTTTTTGCTACAGAAATGCAACAAGAACTCAAAGGGTTATGCCCAGCAAAAGCAGCTTTTAATGCTGATGATGCTGAACAAATAAGCCCCGAAGAGCAGCTGGCTACCCAAGAGTATAAAGTTGCACTGCTTGAAACCATAAGAGACGAAATGATAAAAAAGATATCAATAGCCGAAAAGAACACTCCCGATTCAAAAGACCAGCCAATAGAAACATCTTATTTTTCAAGAGAAAATATTCCGCGATGGATCGTGCTTGTTTGTGTGCTTTTCTTCTTAACCATATTAAATGGGATAGGCCTGGCAACAGGCGGCCTAAGTTTGTTCCTTTCCGCATTTGGTGTGGCCACACTTGCTCCTCTATTTAAAATCATGATAGGCAGCAGCTTTCTTTTGCCACCAATAATAGGGACCTTCCCCTTCATTGCACGAATCATGGGACTATCTTCTCCTGATGATAGTGAATCTCTTATCCAACCCTATGCACAACAGCGAGAACTAACCAAGTCAATTAATACCTGCTTAACAGTTTTTCATTTGTTGAAACGCGATAAGTTTTTTCTTCAAGAACATTATGAAGAAATAACTGGCATCGTGAACATATTAAATGAAGACATGCAAGAATTACAAAACAGACTTGTTGCACCACAACCTACTCGTTTAGGTTATGCTGCACTTGCTCTCCTGGGAACATTAGCAGCGGGCTTCGCAGTAGAAATATCCTTTTCTTTTTCCGCGTTCCTTATTAATCATGGGCTAGGCGTTGCAGCTGCAACTATTCCTAGTTTGCTGGCTCTTAATCATGTCACATTCCCTTTGGTTTTTGGAGCGTTATTAATTGGGGCAAGCGCTTTTGTTTATGCGCTTTACTGGCTTGAGATTAACAATCAGTTAAATCCTGCTAAAAAACACTATGATGCTTTAAAAAAGAATTTAGATAATGATGCTAAAAATAAAAAATGGGATAAGTCTACTCGGTTTTTAAAGTTTTTTGACCTTAGGATAGACCTTGAAGCACTTGAAAAATCTAAGGCAATACCTAAAGAATCTAAATCAGCACTACCGAGAAGCTTTTCCGCACCTCTTTTAGCAAGGATGAGATAAGCCGTAACAGATCACCGTCATTGCGAGCGAAGCGAAGCAACCCAGTCTTTTGGGCATTGATTAGTACCCTTTACGTTCAAAAGCAGCGCCGGAAAGACTGGGTTGCTTCGCTTCGCTCGCAATGACGGCGTTGTGGTTTTTGTTCGGCGGCGGTGAGCTGTTACGTATGCAGCTGATGCATCGCTTTTTGATACGCCCCTTCTAACATCAACGGTATTATTTTATTGGCTTCTTGCAGCGCTAAATTAATCTGGTGGCGTTCTTCTTTTGCAGGAAGTTTTAGCACATAATCGATCACGTCTTTTTTGTTGCCTGGATGGCCCACGCCAATTCGTAATCGATAAAATTTATGGGTCCCTAAGTGCTGGATGATATCACGAAGTCCATTATGGCCCCCGTGTCCGCCATCAAATTTGAGCCGCACTTCACCCGCAGGCAAATCAATTTCATCATGTACAACGAGAATAGCTTCAGAAGGAATTTTGTAATAGCTAGCTAAGGCCTGGACTGCTTGACCGCTGTGGTTCATGAAAGTAGTAGGAACCAGCAAATGACAATCTTGATGGTGGAGTTTGGTAAAGCAATGCTGTCCTTGAAATTTTGTCGTATGGCGTAAGATGGCATGCGCTTGGTTCGCTAGTTCTTCGACAAACCAAACACCTGCATTATGACGGGTTTTTTCATATTCCACGCCGGGATTGCCCAAGCCTACAATTAGCTGTATGCCTTTTGACATATGTTCTCCAGTTACAAGGTAACAGCTGAATGGTGTCAACTTAAGAAAAATAATGAATGTGTCTATTTACCCCCCCCTTCCTGACCTTCCCCCTGAGGGGGAAGGAAAGTATCTAGCAGCACCAGTTAGAACATTCCTTCCCCCTCAGGGGGAAGGTCAGGAAGGGGGGGGTAAATATTCATTACTTTTCTTACATTGAATGCAGTGTTACAAAGAAAGAACTATTCTTTCTCTTTCCCTTTCGCTTCACCCTCAGCAGCAGGCTGCGCTGCTTCACCTTCCGCTGCTTGAACTTCTGCACCTTCTACCGCCTCAACTACCGGCACTTCTTCTTCAATAACACGAGGAACATGCAACGACACCACCGATGAATCATGGCCTTCAACACCATGTGCCAATGCTACCAGCTCTACACCTTTCGGCAATTTGAGCTCGCTTAAATGCATGGATTGATCCAATACAAATTGGCTCAAGTCAACTTCAATAAATTCAGGTAAATCTGCCGGCAAACACGATACTTCGACATCACTAACATGATGAGAAAACGCTCCGCCTTCTTTAATACCAGGCGCACCCTCTGCACCCACAAAATGTAATGGTACGTGCATATGTAATTTTTGGTCCGCTCTGACACGCAAAAAATCCATATGGGCAATACGCGGTTTTGCGGGATTACGCTGCATCGCTTTCAAAATGACTTTTTCACTTTTGCCACTGATTTTGAGTGTCAAAATACGTGAATAAAAGGCTTCATTAGCCAAAGACTGAAAGATTTTACTATGGTCTAACGTAAGTGAAACAGCCGGTTCTCCGGCACCGTAGACAATTGCGGGTACTTTATTAGCATGACGTAAGCGGCGGCTCGCACCTTTCCCTATGTCATTACGCATTTCTGCGTCAATTTCGAACTGGGTTGTTGACATGATTTTCTCCAAATAATGAATGAAATACGCTTGTCCCTGCGACCGGGACAAAGGAGGGCGTATTGTATAGAAGTGGCTCATTTGATGCAAGTGAAAGCTAATCTAAAAACATCCTACTCAACGACCCCGCTCCGCTAATACGCCGGATCGCTTCAGCAATCATATGACTCAAAGTAATTTGCCGAATACGTTTGGACTTAACGGCATTATCATGCAATGTGATGGTATCGGTCACAATCAATTCATCCAAAGAAGAGGACTCAATGTTTTCAATCGCCTTGCCTGATAAAACAGGATGCGTGACATAAGCCACGACTTTAGCAGCCCCATGTTCTTTTAAGGCATCAACTGCTTTAGAAAGCGTACTGGCGGTATCAACAATATCATCTACAATAATGCATTCACGGTCTTTCACATCCCCGATAATATGCATCACTTGTGCTTCATTAGGTTGCGGACGGCGTTTATCAATGATGGCAAGGTCTGCGCCAGTTAAACGTTTTGCAATCGCGCGGGCCCGAATAACGCCCCCAACATCAGGTGAAACCACCATGATATTTTTATAATGTTTGCCGTAAATATCTTCTAGCATAATAGGCGTGCTATAAAGGTTATCCACTGGCATATAGAAAAATCCTTGGATCTGGTCGGCGTGCAAATCAACTGTGACTAAACGGCTGATCCCGACGGATGCCATCATATCGGCCACAATTTTAGCGGTAATAGGAACGCGGGCTGAACGGACACGTCTGTCTTGACGTGCATAACCAAAATAAGGCACAACAGCTGTAATTCTAGCGGCCGATGCGCGCCGCAGTGCGTCTGCCATAATAATCAATTCCATCAAACTATCATTGGTAGGCGCTGAAGTCGATTGAATGAGAAAAATATCACGGCCGCGTACGTTTTCTTGGATTTCTACCATGATTTCGCCATCACTGAATCGTCCTACCAAGGCTTTGCCTAACGGCAAGTTAAGGTGTTCAACAATACGATGAGCAAGCTCTTGATTGGCATTGCCGCTAAAAATCATTATTTCAGGCACGAGAAGGTCCTTTGTTTTTTAGGAACATGGCTGGGGTGCTAGGGATCGAACCTAGGAATGCCGAGATCAAAACCCGGTGCCTTACCGCTTGGCTACACCCCAATAAATACCGATGCAAT
>JAHFSI010000021.1:5740-25758 GCA_023265835.1 Legionellales bacterium | reverse complement strand
GGATTAGTCAAAGGAGCCGCTCAAGGTGAAGGACTGGGAAATAAGTTCCTGGCCAACATCCGAGAAACCGATGCGACCGCACACGTAGTACGTTGTTTCGTCAATGACGATGTTGTCCATGTCGCTGGTAAAATTGCACCGCTGGATGATATTGAAATCATCAACACTGAACTTTCGCTTGCTGATTTAGAAACAGTACAAAAAACCCTGCTGCGTGCAAATAAACAAGCAAAAAGCGGCGACAAAACAGCCATAGCGGAAGTTGCATTGTTCGAGCGAGTACGAGACCAATTAAACCAAGGAAAACCAGCACGCGCACTCACCTTCACCAAAGAAGAAAAAGAACGTCTCAAACAATTACAACTATTAACACTCAAACCAACACTTTATATTGCCAATGTGGCTGAAGATGGATTCACTAACAATCCGCTGTTGGATCAAGTGCAGCAATTAGCTGAAAAAGAAGACGCTAGAGTCGTGGCGATATGTGCTTCCATAGAAGCTGAAATTGCTGAGCTGGATGATGAAGGAAAAAAAGAATTTCTAGCCGAACTTAAATTAGATGAACCTGGTTTAGATCGAGTCATTCATGCCGCTTACAAATTACTAGGCCTTGATACTTACTTTACTGCAGGCGTACAAGAAGTACGTGCCTGGACCATCCATCACGGCTCTACCGCACCACAAGCAGCCGGCGTCATTCATACTGATTTTGAAAAAGGATTCATACGCGCTGAAATTATTTCATATGCAGATTACATTAAATATAAAGGCGAACAAGGCGCAAAAGATGCCGGCAAGTGGCGTTTGGAAGGAAAAGAATATATTGTGCAAGATGGTGATGTTATTTATTTTCGGTTTAATGTTTAATCTCAAGATGCACTATCAATTTTATTTGCAAGCGCTATCATTTTCTTCGTAATCTCTTTGTCAAATTTCATGTTAGCACAGTCAAGAGTATGCATCTCTCCTTCCTTATCCCAATTGATGGTGTAAACAAAACCATCATTTATATTTCCTTCAATTATTTTGGTTGATGGATGTTTATTAACTAAATACTCCGTTGTTTCTGTGTTCAACTGAACACCGCCATGCGAAAGTTTTAAATTTAAATAGGAGTAAGAACATGCTCCTAATTGGTCATCAGAGAAGAGTACTTTTATACCGCTCCATCCTCCGGTTGGATTATTATTATCTTTTATTAAACCACCTTGTGGAACAAATCCCATAATTTTATCTTGATCAACCCAATTTATATTATTAAATGGAAAAGCTAATGGAATATCAGAAAGATGATCTTTAATGTCTGAAAGAGTAATATCCTCTGGAACCACTGCAAGGTTAGTGGATTTTCCCGCGTACTCTTTCTTCATTCTGTATCGTTTCTGTATTTTAAAAAGCGACTGTTGATATCGCGTATCGCTCGTTTCATGATATCCTTTTGTTTTCTGTTCTTGCGCTATTTTTAATATGTCTTTCTTCATATCTTCTGGAATACTCATTGCAGACAAAGGAACAATTTGCAACCCTTGTTTCGGCAAAGGAACCTCATTAGTTGCATATGCAATCAACGGAATCGCGCATAAAATGGCTAATAATTTTTTTTTCTTCATTTCCCTTTTCATCCTGAATAAATAGTCACGCAGATGCTATAGTACTTTCATTTTGTAAATTGTAAAGAAGAAAAAGATTTTTTTATAAGGGATATTAATAGACTAGACAATTCGTTAAACGGGTATAAAATCGGGGTCTTTTATTTCTCTACTTTTTTAAAAAAATCAGCTTCTTCTACATAATGATGAAAATAATCCAGTTGGCGCAATGCCTTTTCAGGGCCAAATCTTGAAATTAATGCTGTTTCAAGTGTATATCCACGCGGAACATCTATGAGAGCGCATTTCTTTTTTACTTCATGTACCACAGTGACAGGGATTTCTTTTTCCGAATATTTTATTTCGCATAAAGTCACCACCCTATCGTCGCGCAAATAAATTAAATCGATTTGAAAGCCTTCGTCATCACGTTGAAAATAAGGCCCCCATTGCACAACATGATCTTCGAAACACATGATTTTTGCTAAATACATGGCATTTTTAAGGCAAAAATTTTCAAATGAAAACCCAAGCCATGAATTCCAAACGGGTTTAACTAATTGGCCAAAAAGGTTTCTTGTGCGATTAGCGACAATAAGCTTAATATGTGGTTCTACATATTTAAAATAAAATCGCAAATATTCATCCGTTAATTTATATTTCTTTAATTTGCTATTTTGTTTTTTGTTATAGGGTATATAACTAGTAACAAATAACGCTTTTTCAAGATTTTCCAAATAAACTTTTACACCTCCTCCTGATGGAATTTTTAATTTTAACGCTATCTCTTCCAATGTTTTTGGTTGATCCTTGAGGTATCGTACTATATTTTCATACGTTCCATATTCTTTGAATTGACTATAAAATATTTTGCTATAATCATTCACCAACACGCCACTTTCAGTAAATAATAGCTTATTAATATTTTGATCAAAAGATTTGTGAGCATCAATCTCCTTAAGATATTTTGGAATTCCTCCCAGAATTTGCAAATATTTGAACACTTCATCAATATTTCTTTTTTCATCTAAAAGTTGATACGATTCAATTGGATTTAGGGGTTGCAGACATAGCTCCCAATGAATTCTGCCATAAAAAGCTTTCGATGAGATCACTCTTTTCGTCATATACGTGCATACAGAGCCACATAAAATAAGCATCACATTTTGTTTGCTCCAATGCTGGTCCCAGTACTTTTTTAATATACTAACTAAGTTAGATTGATTTGCTGCTAACCACTGAAATTCATCTAAAAATAAAATATATTTGTCTTTGCTTTGTGAAAAGAGCTTAGTTAAATAATCAAGTATAGGTTCCCAAGAATCTAACTTAACTTGCTTAAGAAGTTCGTCATCGACTTGCTTGCTTAAATCAAACACAAAATGAGCTAACTGTGCTTTTGTTCTTCCCTGCTCTAGCCCCTCAAAGCGAAGATGTTTTTTATCCTGCATAAAATGATTAACTAAGCAACTTTTCCCTACTCTTCTTCTGCCATATAGAACCGCCAATTTGCTTTCTTTAGCTTTATACAGTTCTGTTAGATCGTAAAGCTCATGTTTGCGACCAATAAATTTCATTTAACGCTTTCCTTTATCCGTAGATAGTTAACAACGTTTAATATGCGGATAATGTATTCCAAAATCAGTTTATCCGCACACTAAGTATAACACACTTAATGTGCGGATAAAGACTTTAATATTTTATTTATCCGCACACTAAGTTCTTTACACTATGTGTGCGGATAAGCGATATCAAGAGATTAATAAATAGAATCAAAAGATTAAATCGCAAAAACAAGAGAAAGAGTAAATAACCCCATCTATGGATTTAGCTGTTAATGCTATTGATCACACCAAAACAAAAGCACGTTATTCGAAGGCTAATAGCATCTGTGCACGCCCAAGGTTACAGAATTTTTGTGAGGTTAGGAAGATGTGTTTACTCGGACGTTTACATCGGTTTAATGTTAATCTCGGCGAGTAATATCATTTTTCACTTAATAAATTATAAATAGATCATTTAAGGTAACAACACCCCCATCAATCAGTTCTTCAGAATATATCGAACTTTTAAGGCCGTTTGCACATATCATCGCTAAGAATATCTGCTTATTAGTACCCGTTTTCTCTCTAAAAATTTCTACTTTTTTCTTTAGATTTTTTGCATATTGTTTATCAATGGCATATTGTTGGTCTGTATACTTGATCTCACACACAGTAATAGCGTTATCGCTTCTCTCAATCACTAAATCAACTTGAGCCCCTTCTGCTAATTTTTTACGAGGAATGAAACGCCATGCACTCAATTGAGAAGTTTTAACTCATTTGCTCTACCAATAACTACCATATGCTTTCCTAGACGGGCCACTTATAGCATCATTATAAGTGGCCCGTTTAATATTGGCAATCGAAATAGACGGGCCACGTATAGCAAGACTATAAGCGGCCCATTTATTCTTCAAGATAGATGCGCAATACTAGATGCACGTAACCAAGAGATTATTCTCAAGAATCGCTTGCGTTTAATAATTATGAAAAGGCTCTTTGCCTAACCGTTTCAAATAAAAAAATTCCGGCAGCCACAGAAACATTCAAGCTAGCCACGGAGCCTTGCATTGGAACCTGTAACAATAAATCACAATGTTCTCGTGTTAAGCGGCGCATGCCTGTTCCTTCTGCGCCTAAAATAATGGCCAGTGACGTGGTTAAATCGGCTTGATAAAGACTTTGTGCCGCATCACCTGCGGCGCCAAATAACCATATATTTTGTTCTTTTAAAAAACGTAAAGTGCGGGCCAGATTAGTCACCTGGATAAAAGGCACTGTCTCTGCTGCGCCGCTGGCTACTTTGCATACTGCGGGAGTTAACCCGACTGATTTATCTTTCGGCGCAATCACCGCATGCGCTCCTGCCGCATCAGCACTACGCAAACACGCGCCCAAATTATGCGGGTCTTGAACACCATCTAAAATAAGCAGAAAAGCAGGCGTTTTTAGATCACTTAATAACGTTTCCAAATCCTGTTCTGTATATCGTTTTGCAGGTTGGCAATAAGCAACAATACCTTGATGATTTGCTTTTTTAGTCAATTGGTCTAATGCAGCACGGGTGACTAATTCTATTTTGATGCCGAGTTGTTTTGCCAGCACAAGAAGCGCCAGCATTTTTTGATCGTGCCGCTCATTCAGCACGGCAAGACGAAGCACTCTTTCAGGTTGTTTATTTAATAAGGCCGAAACCGCGTGCAAACCAAAAATCAGGTCAGTCATTGTCGTTTTTTCTTTGATTTTTTCTTTTTAGGTAACCGCAATTCTGCCAACGCTTCTGTCATCACAAAATCAATTTGACGTTGGTCTAAATCAACACGGACAACTTTGATTGTCACTGGATCACCCAAACGATAACGCTTGCCCGTATGTTCTCCCGATAAAGCATGTTTAATGGGATCAAATTGATAATAATCATTACGCAGCATGCTAATATGCACGAGTCCTTCCACATAAATTTCCGTTAACTCTACAAACAAGCCAAAGCCAGTCACACTGGTAATCATGCCTGCAAATTCTTCACCTACTTTATCTTGCATAAACTCACATTTTAGCCAATCCATCGCTTCACGCGTTGCATCATCAGCGCGACGTTCTGTCATAGAGCAATGTTCGCCGTATTTTTCAAATTGTACGTCTTCCATGCCTGGCTTATGTTCACCGCGCAACACTTTACGAATAGCGCGATGTACTAGCAAATCAGGATAGCGGCGAATGGGTGAAGTAAAATGGGTGTAAGCATCAAATGCCAGCCCAAAATGGCCTTTATTTTCCGGGCTATACATGGCTTGACTAAGTGAGCGCAGCAACACCGTTTGAATCAGCCGCGCATCCGGACGAGAGGCAATTTTTTTCAATAAATCTGCATAATCACGCGGCGCAGGCTCTTCAGTGCCCGGCAAGTTTAGCCCAAGCTCGCCTAAAAATTTACGCAAATCAATTAGCTTAGTCAGTGTGGGCCCCTCATGTACACGATACAAAGCAGGGCATTCATTTTTTTCCAAAAACCGCGCCGCACAAATATTGGCGCACAACATACACTCTTCAATAAGACGATGCGCATCATTACGCACCAAAGCCACAATGCGCTCAATTTTGCGATCAGGGCCAAAAATAATTTTGGTTTCCGGCAAATCAAAATCAATTGCGCCTCGCTTTAAACGCGCAGCATGCAGGATACGATAAACTGAAAATAATTCTTGCAGCGGAGCCAGCAGTTTTTTATATTTTTTTTGTAATGAAGCATCCTGTTGCTCGACCATGGCGTAAACTTGGTTATAGGTCAAACGTGCTTGTGAATGAATGACACCTTCATGAAACCGATACTTGCCGATTTTACCGTTTGCAGTAATTTCCATCTCACACACAAGCGTTAAACGATTCACTTCTGGTTTCAATGAACAAAGTTCATTGGACAATACCTCCGGCAGCATAGGAATGACTTGCCCCGGAAAATAGACAGAGTTACCGCGATTTAAAGATTCTTTATCCAATGCGGTATGCGGTTTAACATAATGACTGACATCCGCAATGGCCACATATAACACCCAGCCGCCTTTGGCGCATTTCTCGCAATAGACAGCATCATCAAAATCTTTAGCATCTTCACCATCAATAGTCACAAACGGCAATTCACGCAAATCGAGACGTCCTTGTATGTCCGCCTCAGATACTTCCGATGAAAATTTTTCGGCTTCCGTTAATACTTTTGCAGGCCACTCATGAGGTAATTCATGATTGCGAATGGCAACATCAATTTCCATGCCAGGCGCCATGTGGTCGCCCAAGATCTCAATGATTTTACCAACCGGCTGCATAGTAAAACTAGGCTGCTCGGTAATTTGAACCACAACCATCTGCCCCGGGCGCGCACCTTTTTCAGCGCCCTGCGGAATCAAAATAGTTTGATTAATACGTTGATTAGCCGGCTCGACAAAAAAAATGCCTGATTCTGGAATAAAACGGCCCACCAATTCATGCGTATGACGCGCTAATACTTCAACAATAATGCCTTCGCGCCGGCTGCGATTATCGATATTGGCAACACGCACTAATACTTCATCATCTGGAAAGACGCTGCGCATTTGTCGGCCATTTAAAAAGAGATCTTCACCGCCTTCCTCAGGCACAACAAAGCCAAAACCATCTTTATGTCCTACGACATGGCCTTTAATAAGCTCCATCTTATCGACCAAGCCAAAGATGCCGCGTCGGTTCTGTAATAATTGACCATCACGCACCATTGCCAATAAACGCCGGCGCAAGGCCTCTTTTTCTTCAGAGTCCGTGATATTCAGTTCAATAAGTAATTGTCTATAAGAAATAGGACGTTCACGTTCAGCAAGAAGTTCTAAAATAAATTCGCGGCTTGCTATCGGATGCTCATACTTTTGAGCTTCTCTCTCCCTATGCGGATCTTTTTTACTTGTCTTTTTCCTCATTCTCCGGCCACAATAATATTCTGACTATAAGATACTCCTGATAGTAACTTTTAGTATGTCAAAGATCAATTTTTAAAAAGAGACTTAACTGATGGATAAAGAACCACTAAGCATTTTTGCTAGGCTGATTTTCCTAAGCCGTTGGCTGCAAGCACCTCTTTACATTGGGTTAATTGTGGTATTAGGTGTTTATGTCTATGAATTTGGCCGCTGGTTGCTAGAACTTGTTCTAAAGGTGAACACCCTTAATGAATCTCTCATTATACTTAGGGCATTAGATTTAATTGATATTGTCATGATAGCTAATCTGCTTATCATGGTCATTATAGGGGGCTATGAGGTTTTCGTGTCCCGTTTAAGTTTATTTAAACATCCAGACCATCCAGAGTGGTTAGATGAATTCAATGCAGGCTCGATGAAAATCAAACTTGCTATTGCGTTAATCACTATCTCTTCCATTCATTTGCTGCGTACTTTTATGGACCCTATGCAACAATCGAACACCAATATCCTGTGGCAAGTCTTAATCCATTTAACTTTGCTGGTCTCAGTATTAGTACTTGCTATCGCTAACCGATTAATTGTTAAGAAATCAACCCAGTTGTCTACCTAAATATACTGCCAATTAAATAAGTCGACAAACCAGCAAGCGTTCCTATCAGCAGCATACGCAAACCACCTAGCAATGCGCTGCGATGGGTAAATAGGCTCAAAATCGCTCCCACCAGAAACAATGAAGCTCCCGTCAAACCAATAGCAACCAATAAGTTAGACTCTGACGTACTGAATACAAAAGGAATGATAGGAACAAAAGCACCCAAAGAGAAAGAAAAAAACGAAGAAATAGCAGCGCCCCACGGTGATATTAATTCGTTAGGATTAATGCCTAATTCTTCACGCGCCAATGTATCCAATGCTTTCTCTGGATTTTGAATAAGCAAATGAGACATTTTAACGGCTTCTTCTTTAGGCAATCCGCGCGCCTCATAAATCAAAGCCAACTCAGCCGCTTCTTCTTCAGGATAAAGAGCCAGCTCTTCTTTCTCTAATTTAAGTTGATATTCCAGCATTTCGCGCTGCGAACGCACGGAAACATATTCTCCCGCACCCATCGAGCATGCGCCGGCCAGCAGCCCTGCTATGCCCGATAACAAAATAAAACTATGGCTTGCCTGCGCGCCGGCGATACCTAAAATCAAACTTGCATTTGAAATTAAACCATCATTGACGCCAAAGACAGCCGCCCGCAAGTTATTGCCGCTGCTGATGCCTGTGTGCTGACGCTCTATTTCATCCAATGTTGGAACAGGATGTCCCATCTGTGCGCCTTGATAAATAGACATGCCCCGCACTTTCATGGCTGCTAAAGCAATACGCATGGCCTGCGGACCAAAACAACGCACTAACCAAATAATAAAATGCACCCGGAAGCCAGGTCGATAATGTGCGGGAAGAGAGACATGGGCTACATGAAGCTGCTTCTCCCAGATAGCAGCTTGTTTATCTGCCAACACAGCAAGCTCTGAAAAGAGTTTTTTATGCACAGCATTAGTTTCAATCTCAGCCAGCGCACGGTACATATAAGCAGATTGCTTTTCCTCTTTCCAGCTTTTTAATGCTTCCATTAGGAACATCCTTCCTCATGATAACTTCGCGTTAACGCTTCATATTGCGCTGCTTGCTGAGTGGCAAGCAATCGATTGCCTGTCGCGCCATTATTAACAATACGAGAATTCAACTCTTTACACATCGCTTTCTTATTGGCCTGCGGATTATTTTGAAATAACGCGCATGCCGTCAAGCTAAAACACAATAGGAACAAAATAAAATAACGCGCCCGAGAAACCATATGACTGCCCTCCTTTTCTGGCATTTACTTTACCGCAAAGTATAAACGCACGCTAGAATTATGAAAATTGCTGCTTAGCACAGCCTCTCCCCCCCTTGTGTTCGATGCGAAGCGACGGGTGAGGGGTGCTTTTAGCGGAGCTCCTGTGAAAACAGCAAAAGATCGGGTACAATAAGGGCATTCATTAGTATATGGAGTATCTCGCATGGAAGTATCCAACTCTACCCCTATCGGCCCTACAGGCAAATTACAAAACAAAGTTTCCATGCCTTATCAGTTTACGATTGGGCAAGTGATCAGTGAAGGCTGGCAGCGTGTTAAAGGTGTCAAAAAAACTTATTGGGGCGCTGTTCTTATTTGGCTTTCAATTTATATCGCGCTCACAGCAGTAGGGTCCCTCGTCCTCTATCTATCTACTGGATCTTTCAATCTCGATGCGACAAATGACAAGGCAGAAGTACTGCGTGCCATCCTCAATTTTATTATTACATTAGTTACCTTGCCCTTGCCCATTGGTATATCTGTTTTAGCAATATACCGCTCAGTGAACCGACCCATCAGGGCCAAACAAATATTTGCCGCCTATCAATTTTTTTGGAGACTTCTTCTTTTTACAATCATTTTGTATGCGGGCCTTTATCTGATTTTTAGCGTAATCATGCTAGCATTAGTATATCTTGCCGTTCATCTTGGCAAACTGCCCGGCCTTCATTTTTTGGCTTCTCTAACCTCTATTACCGCCCTAACAATGATAAGTGCCTTGATTGCGATTTATTATTTCTTTTCTTTGACCTTTGCTTCATTGCTCATTGTGGAAAAACGATTTGGCGTTTTTCAAGCAATAAAAACTTCATTTCTAGCATTTAAGCAACATGGATTTAAAATTATCGCGACTATTTTCTGCCTTCTAATCATTATCGCAATCAGCATGATTCCTTTCGGCCTAGGCTTAATCTGGACACTGCCTTTGGCATACAATAGTATGGGTATCCTTTATCGCATTCAATTTGGGGTAGGAAAAAATTTCTAATAATAAATTATCTTGATACGTGGTCGAAATATTTGACCGCTCTGTTTTTGCAACATTCTGTTTTATTATGGTAATTTTTTTACAAATTTAATTTAAAATTTTGCAGATTCTCTTTTATTGTTCATCATTTTGTATTGTACTCCATTCTTTAATTAGTATATGATGCGTCCATCCACATTAGCTCTAATGTTGCTCCAGTGCACAACAGAGAAAGCGCTTTAGTTTTCAACTCAGGACGTTAGTCAATTCTAAGCAGGAAGTCATAAATTTTGTTTTTTATGCCTTTTGCAATTAATAATTGAGGGTAAAAAAATGTCAAGAACTCGGAAACCACATGACCCAAGCCCCAGCTCAGATAACGAACAATCCTTCGAAGATGCGAAGAGTGATACATCTTCTACTAGTGCTAGCTTTCATACCCCCTCTGCATCAATCAGCCCACTGATATATGGTAAAACTCCTTTTTCTCCTTCTCCGCAATCTTTGCCCTCCTCCACACTACTTCCTGACTTCTTCTTGGAGCCACCTGTTACTCTGCATAATGCATCGCAAGACGGCCCTGATGAAACAAATGCAGGTTGGAAAAATAGTAAATACCTATCCGTTAATGAAACTCTTTGGAACAAGGCGGGATTGTTAGCTATCCGAGAACCTCGTAAACAACGTCCTATCTCAAAGACCAGACATCTTGTCACCCCCAATACGTTTCAGTTTGGTTCTGCGACTTTTGAATATGGGGAACGATCTAAGATTGAAGAAAAATTTCCAGAAAGTAAAAAAGCATTTGAAAAAGCAGAAATACTAGTGGAAAAATTACAAGTACTTTCTAATGGATATGTTCCTCAAGAACGTTGTATGACTGCTGCAACGCGTGCTGACGTGATTGAAGAAAGTTTAAGGTCTGTATTTAAAGAAAGTTATCAATCTTCTTTTCAACCTTCTGTTAACGAGAAATCAAATCATGGCCTAACACAACAGCCATTTGCTATTTCTAAGCGAAAACAAAAAAAGCTAGGCTTAAACCGGAAAAGTACATTTGCTATTATGGGCGCGATTAAAGAAGAAGAACCTAAACCAGGGCTGTCTACGCAATTACAATCTACATTTTCCAAATCTGCTCCAAACAAAAAGTCAAATATTTTAAATATCATTCAAGGCTATGCGGCAGAAACAACGACTACCGTCCTCTACAAACAGTCTAGCAAAACTTCCTCCTTTGATTCCATTCCTTTTTTACCGTTTATCATGAGAACAAACGATGTGCTTGAACACGACTCATCATCGGGCAAAGCTATTAACTTACCCGACTATATTGCCATACAAATTTATCCTTGGATTTCCGATAAAAATAAAAGCGAACTTAAATCATTCCAATTATCTCCTTTTAAACGAGTTGCTATTGCTTCTTGTATGTTTGGAACAAGCATAAAAGGAAGCGATGATATAGGAGGAAAATTATCTATTATTAAACATGACATTAAGTTATTTCCTGAACAAATTATTACTGATATTATATGTGAAGAAGATAGTTTCTACGAAGAGGTTCAATCTCTAACATTACAAGCCCTCTCTACACTTATGTTGCGAACAGGTAATCAAAATTTTGAAGTGCATTGCCATCTTCCTAGCGTAGATTACATGATGTTTGGTGTCAGATTATTTAGTGAAGGGAAAATGACTCAGGAAGCGCTTGAGACGTTTTGTGATATAGTTGCTGCCAAACACAAAGAACTAAGCCAACGTCTACTGGAAATTTTTCCTGAAGAACTCGGTATTACAATGGTTATTTCTTCTCCATTTGATAATTTATTTGATTTTAAAAAGAAATCGCCTCAAGTTACAATTAGCACATTCATACTAGAACAATTAGGAATCTATGAACAACCATCTCTGCAAAAAAAGGCAGATGCAGCATCAGAAGCTGAATTGAAAGGATTACAAACAACAGGTCGTGAACAATTGCAAACTGCAATTACAGAGCGCTGTTTATGGCTGCTTATCAATAACCAACACATGCCTGCGCTAGCAAAGATATGGAAACTCTTTATAGAAACTTCAAAAAAACAAACTAAACAAGAAATTAATACGTTAGAACAATTATTAAAAATTGGCAATGCAGTCATGTTAGGATGGGTCAGTGACAGAATGGGCCCTCGTGAAGTTTGTTCTTTGCAACCTTATTCAGAAATGCAAATTCAAAAAGCATTTACAAAACTCGCAGACGCATCTATGCTCTCAGCCGTCTTTTTTATAACACATTTTGCTGAAGTTATCGCTTACCAAACACGCGATGTTGCGACCGCTAATAAACGAGCAGGCATTCCATTTTACTATGATGATGATGCAAATAGTGGAGCACGATTTTTAACGAGACATGGTATTTTTGGAAAATTAATGACAAATACGGCATGCAATATGGGAGATTCTCGACATTCTCCTTTAAAAGACGAAGATATTTATCTTCCTAAAAGGCCAAAATAATGCATAAAAATATAATCAACCGCTTCGAAAATATCGAAAAAATCATTGAATACATGCCTGGCAATATTTATTGGTTCGATAAAAATTGTTTAGGAATCGGTTGCAATAATAACGTATTGGCTCTATTTAATTTTAAATCAGTAAATGAATTTACAGGCCTAACATTTGAAAAAATGGGGGAACTTGCTAAGTGGTCTCCTGAAGCAACTGCTTCTTTTAAAAAAGATACCTTAGAAGTCATTTCAACTGGCCAAGCAAAAATCAATATCGAAGAACCGCCTATACCTGGCTCTCATAGTGATTCCGTTTATTATTTAACCCATCGAGTTCCTTTTTATGATAATCAGGGTGAAATAGCGGGAATGGTAGGGGTCTCGATTGATATCACAGAACGCAAAAAAACCGAAGCAGCGCTGAAAAAAGCAAAAGAAGAGGCAGAAATAGCGAAGCAGGTGCAGTCAGACTTTATTGCCAACATGAGCCATGATATCAAAACGCCGCTCGCTGGGATAATAGGCATGGCAGATGTGCTGGCAAGCCGTCTGACAGATGAAAATGACATTGGTTTTATACGAGATATCATTGTCGCGGGACAACAACTGATGATCTTTTTTGACAACTGCTTAGAAGTTGCTAAATCAGAAGCAAGAAGCAGCTTACCTCTCACTGAAAGTTTTAATCTAAAAACGTTGATTCAAGAAATAGGCAATTTATTTCAAGCAGCTATGACTAATAAAGGACTTAAATTTATTGTTTACTTTGATGATCAATTGCAAGGCAATATGCTTGGAAGTCGTTCTGGTTTATTTCGTGTTCTGATGAATTTAGTTGGAAATGCGATAAAATTTACTGAAACAGGTTCGATTACCATCGATGCGAAACTAGGGGCAACATCAACAAGCAATAAAACGATTGTCCTTATTACTGTAAAAGACACGGGCATTGGTATACCTAAGGATAAACATGCACATATTTTTGAGCGCTTTACCCGACTGACCCAATCTAATAAAGGATTAAGTGCTGGCAGTGGTCTGGGCCTCTATTTAGTAAAAAAATATGTGGACGCTATGCAGGCTGAAATTCATCTTTCCAGTGTAGAAAATCAAGGCAGTCAATTTGTCATCGCTGTGCCCTTAGAAATTTCTTCATTGCCTCCTACAGAACATGAAATGGAAAAAACCTTTCCTTTGGTCAATCAAATTAATATTAGAAAAAATATAGCAGCCAAAACAACTCTTGCTAACCCCATGTCTATTACAGCAAGAATTTTATTAATTGAGGACAATTTTATCGCGCAAACCGTTGCACGATCGATTTTGACTTCACTTCATTGTCAGGTAGACATTGCAAGTACCGGCAAAGAAGCGATGGATCTGTTTGAAGCGGGAAAATATCAATTAGTTTTTACTGACCTTGGGCTGCCTGACATTGATGGATATGGTCTTGTTCGGTATTTTCGTAAAATAGAAGAAGGCTCAAGCTATCAAACGCCTATTATTATCTTAACGGCGCATATTACCAAGGAAATCAGGAAAGAATGCACAGATATAGGAATTAATGAGGTATTGCATAAGCCACTCATGAGTGAAAAAGCAAAAATTCTTCTGGAACGCTATGCGACAACAGCTCGCTCAATGGCACAAACTAAAGAAAAGGTGAATTAAAAAATCGCGTTGTTGTCATTGTTCATACGCAGCGCGATCTTGTGACACGTATTATTTCAATGAGGAAAGCTAATGAGCGCGAAAAGAAAGTCTATTTCAAGCGACTTAAAGAGATTGGATAAAATGACTGATTCGGATATTGATTATTCTGATATTCCGCCATTAGATGAATCCTTTTTTAAAAAAGAAATGGTCTCTATCCCACAAAAGAAAGATAGCGTTACTTTGAGAATTGATCATGATGTTCTTGAATTTTTTAAACACCAAGGGAGAGGCTATCAAACCCTTATAAATGCTATATTAAAAACCTATGCACATACTAAACAAAAGAAACATCCAAAAGAAGCTAACCGATGAACTACACAAGCTAAGAAATCGCCAAAGCAGTTGTATGTTTTATTAAAAATTAATCCTTAAATAGCCACCTCAGCTTTAATATGCGGATGTGCCTGATAATTCACTATTTCAAAATCTTCATATTGATAATCGAACAAAGAAGCGGGTTTGCGTTTTATCTGTAATGTTGGTAATGCAAGAGGGCTGCGTGATAATTGTAAATCTACTTGTTCAAGATGATTAGCATAAATGTGACAATCACCCCCTGTCCAAATAAATTCACCAACATCTAAACCGCATTGTTGCGCAACCATATGAGTCAGCAGGGAATAAGAAGCGATATTAAAAGGCACCCCCAGAAAGGCATCCGCAGAGCGTTGATAAGATTGGCAAGATAATTTATTGTTTACAACATAAAATTGAAATAGTAAATGACAGGGAGGCAATGCCATTTTAGACAACTCTCCTACATTCCAGGCGCTCACGATCAAACGTCTTGAATCTGGATCTTTTTTGATTTTATCAACGACCTCGCTCATCTGATCAATGACTTTACCTTCAACAGTTTGCCATGCACGCCATTGCTTGCCATAGACAGGGCCTAAATTACCTTGACTATCTGCCCACTCGTCCCAGATTGTCACTTTATTTTCATGCAAATAACGAATATTGGTATCTCCGCGTAAAAACCACAATAACTCGTGAATAATACTGCGTAACGATAATTTTTTAGTCGTGACTAACGGAAACCCTTGGCTTAAATCAAAACGCATTTGATAAGCAAAAACACTGAATGTGCCGGTGCCAGTGCGATCAGTTTTTGCTGCGCCATTATCACGAATATGTCGTAAAAAATCTAAATATTGCTGCATGTCTTTTTCTCCTGATATCGTGCAGTGGAATGGGTATATGCCCAAATCAGCATTCCCGCGCCCAAGACAAACATAGGCAACGATAATAACTGCCCTTTAGTCAACCAACCAAAAGCAACAAAACCAATTTGCGTATCAGGTTGTCTAAAAAATTCGACACAAAAACGGAAAAACCCGTAACACAGCAGAAACAATCCAGAGACCGCCCAACGCGGCCGTGGCTTTTGTGAATAAAACCATAAAATAACAAACAATACTAAGCCTTCTAATAAGAACTCGTATAACTGTGAAGGATGTCGCGGTAAATTGCCGCCATTGGGAAAAACCATGCCCCAAGGCACATCAGTCACACGCCCCCATAATTCACCATTAATAAAATTACCAATGCGGCCCGCACTCAAGCCAATGGGCACCACCGGCGCAATAAAATCAGTCATGTCCACCAGAGACTGATTGTTTTTGTAAGCATAGAATCCCAATGCAATAATGACACCTAATAATCCGCCATGAAAAGACATCCCTCCTTGCCATACCTTGAAAAGAGATATCGGATCAGCAACTAACTGCGCCCAAGAATAAAACAACATATAGCCTAACCGGCCTCCTACAATGACACCCAGTGCAATATAAAAAAGCATGTCCGACAATTGTTCTAATGTAAAACCGCGTGCGAAAGAAGACCGCTTAATGCGTAACGCTAACAGCCCCCAACCGATTACAAAACTAAATAGGTACATCAACCCATACCAAAAAACAGACAAAGGCCCGATATGAAAAGCCACTGGATTGATAGTTGGATAATGAATCATTTTTTTTGATGTTCCCAAAACCGTTTAGATAATACGATGCGTGCAAATTCTTTCATGACCAAGTTATACACTCTTCTTTTAAATGCTACGACTTGGGTCAAAGGATACCAATACGAAACCCATGCCCATGAATCAAATTCAGGGTCTTCGGTTGCGCTCAGATTAATGGAGGTATCTTTATTGACAAGCTGCAATAAAAACCACTTTTGCTTTTGGCCTATACAAATGGGCTTGGAATAATGCCGGATTAATCGTTCTGGCAAGCGGTATCGCAGCCAGCGGCGGGTTGTGCTCAAAAGTTTAACATCTTCTGCTTTGAGACCAATTTCTTCATTAAGCTCGCGATACATCGCTTGTTCTGGCGTCTCATCTTGCTTCATCCCGCCTTGAGGAAATTGCCAAGCCGTTTTCCCAATTCGTTTCGCTAAAAAGAGCTGCCTCTTAGTATTGACTAAAATAATACCAATCCCATGTCTATAACCTTCTTCATCAATCACTTGGCACCTATTAAATCGTCATTTTTTCAAAAATGTTACACTACAGCAAACTAATTCTGCCTATAATACACTTCTTGCAAGGTGAATGAGACTGAAACCTATGGGTATACGTGTATTAGTGAATGGCGCCGCTGGCAAAATGGGCCAATTGGCTGTCAAAACTATCAATGAACAGGCTGATTTCGTATTGGTCGGTTCTACACAACGAAATAATGATTTGACGGCAGAAATTAAAAAAACCGCCGCACAAATTGTTATCGACGTCACGAACGCTGAATCTGTTTTAAAAAATACCACTGCTATTATCGATGCAGGTGCACATCCTGTCATTGGTACCAGTGGTTTGCTGCCAGAGCAGGTTAAATCATTGCAAGAACGCTGCGCCCAACTTGCGTTGGGAGGCATCATTGCACCTAATTTTTCCCTGGGCGCCGTATTAATGATGAAATATGCACAGGAGATAGCTAAATATTTCCCTCACGTTGAAATTATTGAGATGCACCATGCAGGCAAAGCAGATAGCCCATCCGGAACAGCTATCCGCACAGCAGAAATGTTGGCCAATAAACGCTTGCAAACACCCGCCATCCTGCAAAAAAATCATGAAACTGTGCCTGGCGCACGCGGGGCCATTCATCAACAGGTGCCTATTCATTCCATACGTCTACCAGGTTTAATGGCCCATCAACAAATTATTTTTGGCGGCGAAGGAGAAACGTTAACATTGCGCTGCGATACGATTGATCGCAACTGTTATGCGCCGGGCATTCTTTTAGCTTGTCAAAAAGTGTTAGAGCTAGATCGATTGGTATATGGGTTAGAGCAACTTATATGATTTGAGCTGAGGTGTAATGGATATATGCCAAAAAAACGTTTGAGCCCAGAAGCATTTTTAAAACTTGCACAGGAAGAAGAAAGCCATCAGTTACACGGCAAGCTTAAAATATATTTGGGCGCAGCGCCCGGCGTTGGCAAAACCTATGCCATGGTAGAAGCCGCACGGACCAAACATACGCAAGGGGTCGATGTCGTTATCGGCATTATTGAATCGCATGGCCGACACGAACTTGAACTATTGTTACATGATCTAGAAATCATTCCACGTCAAACCATAGAATATCGCGGACAACATCTGACGGAATTTGATTTAGATGCAACATTGGCACGAAACCCCAGCATTGTTCTTATAGATGAAATGGCACATACCAATGCGCCTGGTTTACGACATGCGAAACGCTGGCAGGACATCAAAGAATTGTTAGACCGCGGAATCAATGTCTATACCACGCTCAATGTACAACATATTGAAAGTTTAAATGATGCTGTGTCACAAATTCTTCATACTCATGTTCAAGAAACCGTGCCAGATTCGATGTTAGAATTAGCTGACACGATTGAATTAATTGATTTGCCTCCTGAAGATTTGCTAAAACGTTTGCAAGAAGGAAAAGTCTACATACCAGAACAAGCTTCATTGGCCGTAGAACATTTTTTTCGTAAAGGCAACTTATCAGCACTGCGAGAACTCGCATTACGCATCACTGCTGAACGCGTGGAAGCACAGGTACTTTCTTATAGACAAGATTTAGGAATTAAACACGTTTGGCCTACCAAAGTAAAATTATTGGTTTGTGTCAGTGCCCGCTATCAATCGACAAAGCTGATTCGCGCAACTCGACGCATGGCAACTCGATTAAAAGCAGAATGGCATGCCGTCTATGTAGACACACCCGAAATAAGAATATCTGAAGAAAAACGTAATAGTGCAATTCAAAATTTACATTTGGCTGAACGCCTAGGCGCTGCAACAGCTGTTTTGACTGGTCTCAATGTCAGCAAAGAAATCATGGATTATGCGCGCGAACATAATATCACTAATATTGTGCTGGGAAAGCAAATTCAACCATTCTGGAAAAATCTTTTTTTTGGCGGATTAGCAAATAAAATAATTCGTCAGAGCGGCGAAATTGACGTCTATCTTATTACCGGTGAATTTGACGATACTGCTGAAAAGCCCATTTCACAAGATGGACGAATTCCATGGCTCGCTTATGGCATAGCTGTCGCGACTGTTGGCATTATTACTTTCATCAATTATCTATTTCGTGATTATCTACAAAACGGCAGCGTTGCTATGTTATATCTCATTGGTGTCGCGATTGTCGCATCATTTGGCGAATTTAGCGCAGCATTTTTGGCTTCCATTTTAAGCGTAGCCACATTTTTATTTTGTTTTGTTCCACCTTACTTTACTTTTGTGTTCAGCGATATGTCTTCTAATTTAAATTTAGCATTGTTATTTTTACTCACCCAAATTATTACTTATTTGGCTGTTATTTCCCGTCGTCAAACACAAGCGATACACCTTGCTGAACGACACACAACAGCTTTATATAAGCTTTCCCGCCAATTGGCTTCAACACGCGGCGTAGACAATCTGCTTGCCGCCGCAATACGCTATTTGGCCGAATTGTTCGATAGCAATATCATTGCACTGCTCTCTGAGAACAAAACCTTGGTTGTCCACGCAAAATCTGATCCCATGATGAATTTGAACGAGAAGGAAAAGAGCATTGCTCGATGGGTTTGTGATTTAAACCAAAGCGCTGGGCTAGGCACTGATACACTGCCTCTTTCCGAAGCCACTTATGTCCCTCTTTTCACTTCGCAAAAACCCCTGGGCGTCTTAAGAATATCCCCGAACCATCCGGAACGTCTATTTACACCTGAACAAATGCTATTACTAGAATCCTGCGCGAGCCAGATTGCTTTGGCGATTGAGGTGGATAGGTCGCATGGGGCCTAAGCTCAAAGGTATTCAAAATATCCTAAAGCATAAGCGATTCTGTTCATATATTATTCTTAAAAATTTCTATTATAATTTTTGGATTAAAATTATGGCTATAAAAACAGAACATCATTTTCGACTATTAAATCTCTCAATGGAATGTTTAGATAAGCCCCGATAAACAACCCCCGCCAAATAAAATCAAAAAATCGAAATTAAATAGGAAGAACAACCATGGCAGCCTTGGAGCCCTTGTGTCAAATATTAGGAATAAATCCTAGAAAATTCACCAAGGAAGAAAATTTAATTTTAGAGGCCAAACTATTTTCTCATGTCTACGAAGAACTAAAAGAAATAATAAAAACGCAATATAAGGACTATTTTCAACTCATGAACTTTACTAAAGATAGGGAAGACACGATGATTGAAGCTGAATTTTTACGCTGCGTAATCAAGGATATCTTGTCCACAGAAGAATATTCATTGCGAGGGATAGCACATTATACCGACACACCGGAAGACGTCGTACATGAAGTGATAGCTGGAAATAATAATAACCCATCCTTTGTTTTTTCACGGCGTATTATAGAATTACATCTTAGCGTAAGGCCG
>JAHFSI010000021.1:0-5730 GCA_023265835.1 Legionellales bacterium | reverse complement strand
GGAAAATAATGGGGATAATTGAATTCTAAAAACTAACCTGCTGGGATTATTGACCTTTTATATTTAGGCTTATACACCCTCTCACAAATGGCGAGTCTGCTGCAAAAACAGCTTCATTTGTTTGTATAAATCTATCATCATGTTTTGGTATTTCATTGGATTGGCGCATCACTCGATAGTGATCAACTTTATTATGGAAATATGAAATTTTTATATTTTTCGCTATGTTATTAATTACCGTATCCGAGCACATCCCATCGTCTTTTGATAATTCATCGACAAAAATTTTCATAATATGCGCAAGCTCTCGCATTTCAAGTAAGGTGCTCGATACTGCCCGCGATTTCGGCGAAAAAACATGGGTAGCTGGATGTTGCAATGAATAATAAACTGGCAGCTTATCTTGCTCAAAAATAAAATGAGTTGGCTGCATAACGGTGGGAAAATATTTTTTTAATCCATAGGATTCAATAAATGTTTTCTGAATAATAGAAAGTGGTAATGCGCTCTCATCTAAAGCAGGAACATATCCAGGCGCAGCCCCAAGGGCTGTTACAAATAAATGCTTGGCAGTATCTGCTAAATAAGGGTTTGGTTTTAAATTTCTTTTTTTCTGAATGATCGAAAACATCATATCGTACTGGATTCGATTAATTTCATATTCAAATTGATGCCATGCCATTTCATGCAAATATTGTTTGAGATCAACCCATGACGCATCATGATGAATTTTAGCTATCCACGACTCAGAAAAATACAGCACACAACAACGCCAATCAGAAGCTACAATTGGACTATTCACAATTTCTTTAAAAACTGACCAATGCTCATAGAGTGATTTTGGCGGAGAAGCTTGGATATTAAAATCTCGGCGAAGATTAGCGTGATTTGTTGTGCATCCTATATTAGGCAGCATAAACACGGACCTTGCTCCAGCAGTTGACGTAAGCAACCCATTTGAAGAATAGATACGATTACTTTTGCTGCTAAGAAATCGAGTAAACGGAAAAATCTGCCCCGGCGTATAAAGCAACCACGGGATAGTAATGTTCTCATTCTTGAGATCTATATATGTCTCAATCTGCTTTTCTAAAACCATCCCCAACGGTGTACTGTTTTTACTATAACCCAAATGCAATTGAACTTCTTTTGGGGCATTAGGGTCTGATATCCGATAATAATGGTTGTTCATATCAGGAAATAGCGAGCTTTCGGTATCTGCATCAGAGGCACCATAGGGATAATAGGCCAAAAATAAAGGATAGGATGTATTAGGATCAATTTTGTCTACGATTCTCACAAAATTAGGCTCTACCTTCGCTACCCGTTCACGCACATCGCTCCAAAATACTTTTACCACTCCACTTTTTTGGTCTGTCATTGTTACCATTAAATGCCCTTACATTAAAATTAAGTTGATGAAAAATTTGTTAAAATGGACCGCTTAAAAATGTGTTTATTATAAATACAATTTAAACTACATTGTGTCTATTTTATATATTTTCCAACTTATTTAATGTAAGCATTCAGCATTTAATTTTGTAAGAAAAATGTAATAGAATAACAATTATGGATTAAAATACACCAAATGAAAGAGACAGAAGAAGCCATTGAAAAAAACGGAAACGGGGTCATAAACGAAACGGGGTCAAAAACGGGGTCGACTAATGGGTGACCCCGTTTTGAGTATTTAGCGTCAGCGACTAATTAACTAATACGATTGACGCCGCCAATATTTTTTCAACCTCACCCCACGGCAGCCGACTACCTGAATTTTTCATCCGTTGAAAAGCCACACGAGCACCTTCAACAGTAATTTTTTCGTTATGAAGCATCTGTTCAACCAGCCATATCGTGCCATGTACTTCAACATTCAACTGTACAGCAACTTTGCATAATGCCTTATCACCCGTCAACAGTTGACAACGCTCATGCTTAGCAAGTGTTAACGCTAACATATCATTAACACTCGGTTTTATGTGTTGCTGATGCAGACTATACGCTTCAGCGACTAATTCACCACTCATGGTTACACTTATCAAACCAAACTGTAATAAATGCCCATGTTTTTCCGATAACTCTTCGACAAATAACGTATCCGGCACAGCAAACTGAAAAGGCAAACTAAACATCGCACTTGTCAATTCACTACATTCAATATCAATTAATACGCTCGCATCACTAATGATGAACAACATCCTAGCTCTCCATCTCGCGCAAAGACCTAAATGATTCAAGCGGCATATTCATTAGTTCTGCGGCCTTGGACTCACCAATATATTCCTCAGCTAAGGCATGAAAAATCATTTGCTCAAAGATGTGCGCTTTTTCTTGTGGATATTGTTTACCTGGTTCTTGCTTTGACCATCCACGTTCATTAAATTCAGTACGTAATTCGTGGTAAAGATTATTTGAAACAATTCCGGTTTCTTCTGCACGGTGCAAAATGCTAGTCATGCTAATACCGTATTCTTGTTTTAATAAACTTAACTCACGCGGCTCAATTGAATTACGATATTCCCCTAAAACATTAACTAATGATTTCTTTGGCAAAAGAAACGCTCCTGCAAATCGATTGCAACATTTTTCAATATCCATTCCAGAAGCAAGACGATTATCTAACAAAAGATGGCCTAACTCGTGGGCCAAAGTAAAACGTTGCCTATCGCCCGAGCGCTTGTTCCCGATCACAATCACTGGCATTTTATTTATTTCAGCATAAAGTCCGTCAATTTTTGGATATTGAGCATTATCAATTTCAAAGATTTTTATTCCATGTTCTTCAAATAGATCGATTAGATCTGGCAGAGGGTCAAGCCCTAAGTGCCATTGATTACGTATTTGAGCAGCAATATTTTCAACTTCATCGATACTATTTACCATTTTAGAAATCGATTTAATAACAAATAATTGCACTGGTGCGCTAGGAAATACACTTTCAAGCTCAATACGCCGCTCCACTTGATCTAATATTTTTGCGGTAATTTCTTCTAACTGCCGTTCGGGCATATCTGCATGCTTGCGATATTGAATATTTTCCAAAGTAAACCGTTCTGGTCTAAAAAAATATTCCACTTTAACGTGCAAAGCTTTTGCCAGCTTAATAAGAATATCCGAAGAAGGAGTTACCTCATTATCTTCATATTTCTTAACAGCAGCATGGCTCAATGCAATTTGTTCGCCCAAATCACGTAAAGATAAGCCTAATGCTTTCCGCGCTCGTTGAATTCGTTTACCTAACATGGTTAAATCCTCTTTGTTTACATTTTCAATTATATATTATAGTTTTGTAAACTACAAATATATCGCAGCTCATTGATTATACTTATTATTGCGGATATTATACCAATAAGATCAAAAAATACTTGAAGCACTGGGCGCTATGGTGGGTCAAAACAGCAGAAACCTGGGACATCGAAGCATTATTGTCCTGGTTTATTGAAACATGTTGGCAGCCACCGATAGCTGCAATTGCTGAAAGGTTACGCCAACATAACAGAACTACATTACCGAACAAAACGATCTTGGGGCTTTATGTTCTTGATGGTCGTGGTGCTGAGTAAGTTTCTGTAAGCCTGCTTTTTTGATTGACATAAGCTTCGAGCAAGGTGGGCAAGGCGTGGGCCCGCGGCGCGCCGGGCCGCCGCCGCGCCGGCCCGCGCCCCCCCCATATAAAGCAAATTTAAAACCAAGATCAGAGTCCACCCGGCCATGGGAGTAAAGATTCACCATTACCCAGCTCCTCGATGTAGAATCATATTTTTCGAATTTCAATGAACGACTCTGTGGTTTCCCCTCCTGAAGTTTTTGAGCGGTATTGAAGAGTCCATCACAATAGGCTTGTGCCATATGTTCGCTGTCATACCTGTCTGCTCACCGCCTATGCCTTGCTGCCAAAATAGCATGGCTCGCGGATCATTCCAGCGGCCGCCAAAATAATCCTCATAGTGATCATTATATAGTTGAAGCAACTCTTGAGGCAGATTTAAATTATAGTGTCTTCCAGTCGTCACTACTTCATTCCGCCTATCATTCAAGGATTTTCTATAGGCAGCAAGTTCGCTAGCAGTCGTTGATTTCTCTTCTACTGTTACTATATAGTCAGGCTCGCCAGAGGAGGTAATGTCAGCTGCGCCATCGCGAATAGCTTCGGCTAGTTTGTGAGCCTGAGCAAAAGTCGGGGCATATCTTTTTGCTTCCTCTTCTTCCCAACCTGGTGGACGTTGCTTATAAAATAACTCGTTTGCTTTTTCTTGACCTTCTACTTCGCCTTTTACTTTGATAATAGCTGCTTTAAACAGGGCTGCTATTTCCGTATCTTCTTCACCAATCGCAAACTCATAGCCCGTTTTTCCCTGAACGTAAATGCACTGACCCCCTTTGTTTTGGATGATTGTTGTTTTTGAATTCCATGGTAGTAACGCTAATTCAGGATTAGCATCAAGCATTTTTTCTACTTGTGATTTTTCACCATTACTAATATGCATAAACAATGTTTCTACAGCTATTTGATTTAGATTGACGTGCTTTGTCATTGAAGTATGGGCGAAAAACGAACTCGTTGCATAGCAAACTAATGACCGGTTATCCATCGGTAGTAGCAATGCTTCTTCTGGTACCCTTAAGATAGGTGCTACCACTATACCTGCTCTCGCCAGTGCGACATTGGTTAAGTTATCCGCATTGGGATGGGGTATTTCAGATGTAGATATTGTTCGTTTACCCATGGAAATTTCTCGTAGCTGTTGTGACTGTGTAGCAGAAGGAGGTAAGTATTGCACTACGCCATTTTGAATAAAACAGGCTTTATATTCGCGTGACCCTGAGCTACTTGAGCTACTGCTGCTTGTATTTGTCGAACCAGGATACAATAAAACAGCATTGCCGTCGCGCTGCTTTACTTTTTCTAATAAGGCAGGACTATTGTTGTGTAACAAATAGAGAGCATAAGCGCCTTTACTTTCTGTTTCTGCAGATAGACGTACTATTGCCTCATTATCAGCTACTGCTGGCGTTATGTTGGAATTAGCATTAGCATCCATTAAAGAATCATTCTTGTCTTCGCTATCTTTTGGGTCATTTAGTCTAGGATTCATATAGTTCCATTTAGCCTCTTAATTTGTAATGGTAATTTATAATGCGTTGAAATAAATAGAATAAAAGCATTTTATGCGCTTATTTGCTTAATTTGAACATAATTATATCAAATCAGGACGAACAATCAAGCGCAATTAAGAGATTTTAAGATGGAGCTATCATTCGTTGAATTTTGCCAATACCAAACCTGCTAATATCCAACCGATCAACAAATCAGCCATCATGACAATGGTATAGGCCGTATCAAAGCAAAACCAATTCCAATAAGGAAGATAGGTCACAATGCCTGCTGCCAAACCAAACAGAGCGACAAATTTCACTCGTTTATAATAGGTCAAACCTGTTGTTTGACTAAGCAAATAAGCAATTAAAATTGCCGCAAGGATTTGTATACATAAGCTAATGATTAATGCCGGCACCATAGATGAAGGCATACCTTGCAAATGCACTGAAGCGAAAATATAAGCCTGCCGCGCACCTACTTGATTTACATCCATGCCCATGGGTGTAACATAAATACCCGATTGCAATGCATTGGCTTGCAACCCATTAGCAACCGCCTGACCATCTATAAAGCGATGTAATGTTGCATCATGCCAAGGAAGCGCCATCCATGAGAATGCGCCCCAAAAA
>JAHFSI010000105.1 GCA_023265835.1 Legionellales bacterium | reverse complement strand
GCGTAAAAAATAAGTGTGAGTGTTAAAAATGATTTAGGTGAAAATGTGGTTTGCCCTCTCCCTGACCCTCTCCCGCAATCAAGATCCGTGTTTTTGTATGAACCGTTGGCGGGAGAGGGAAATTTCTAAGCAATTTCTGATTAATAAACGTTAAATTCAGTACGATTGCCATGCCATGGTTGCCTGCTCAATTGATTTTTTTATCAAAATTGCTGTGGAAATTTCCATAAAAATGCTACAATTCTGCAACTCAAATTGACTTAAATGAAATACTTAAATAGCAGAGACCTATGGATACTCCATTCGCTAAAGAAATTCAAAAAGTAAACCTAGAAGATGAGCTCAAGCAGTCTTACCTTGATTATGCCATGAGCGTCATTGTGGGCCGTGCCTTGCCTGATGTGCGGGACGGCTTGAAGCCTGTGCATAGGCGTGTATTATTTGCTATGCACGAGCTAGGCAATGACTGGAACAAACCGCATAAAAAAGCGGCCCGTGTGGTGGGGGACGTTATCGGTAAATACCATCCGCATGGTGAAATGGCGATTTATGACACGATTGTGCGTATGGCGCAGCCGTTTAGCATGCGTTATCTGTTGGTAGATGGCCAGGGGAACTTTGGTTCTGTCGATGGGGATGCGGCGGCGGCGATGCGGTATACCGAAGTGCGTATGTCGCGTTTTGCCCATGCGATGCTGGCCGACCTTGAAAAAGATACGGTTGATTTTGATCCCAACTATGATGATACCGAAATGATTCCCTCGGTATTGCCTACGCAAATACCGCATTTGTTAGTCAATGGCTCAGCGGGCATTGCTGTAGGAATGGCTACCAATATTCCACCGCACAATTTGACTGAAGTTATCAATGCTTGTTTTGCCATGATTGATAATCCCGATATTACCTTTCAAGAAATCATGCAGCATATTCCAGGCCCTGATTTTCCGACGGGCGGGATCATTCATGGGCGTGCAGGAATCATTGAAGCCTATCGTACCGGCCGCGGTCGGGCGGTCGTGCGTGCCAAAATGCATGTTGAATCCGATGAGAAATCTAATAAAGACAAAATTATCGTCACGGAACTGCCTTACCAAGTCAACAAGGCCCGTTTGATTGAACGTATTGCTGAATTAGTCAAAGAAAAGAAGTTGGAAGGCATTGTCGGCTTGCGTGATGAGTCAGACAAACAAGGCATGCGCATGGTGATTGAGTTACGTCGTAACGAAAATGTAGACGTGATGATGAATAATTTATATGTGCAGACCCAATTGCAAAACGTGTTTGGCATTAACATGGTTGCCTTGATTGATGGGCAGCCCAAAGTATTTAATATTCAAGAATTACTCGCTGCTTTTCTGAAACATAGACGTGAAGTCGTGACGCGTCGCTCTATGTTTGATTTAGACAAAGCCAATGAACGTGCCCATATTTTAGAGGGACTGTCGGTTGCATTAACTAACATTGATGAAATGATTACCGTTATTAAAAAAGCGAAAGATGCTGCAGAAGCTAAAATTCAATTATTGAAGCGTGTCTGGAAGCCGACGGATGCGGTCACGATTTTGACTCATGCCACTGCAGTCTCAGAGTGTGGATTATCGTCAGAGGGATATCGTTTATCACCTGAGCAAGCGCAAGCGATATTGGACATGCGTTTGCACCGCTTGACCGGGTTAGAGCAAGATAAAATGACGGCGGAACATCATGAATTACAAAAACTGATTGCAGAGCTTAATGAAATTTTAGCAAGCCCTGCGCGGTTAATGCAGGTCATTCGCGAAGAGCTGGAACAAATTAAAGTACAATTTGGTGATGAACGTCGTTCGCAAATTATCGAGAATGAAGGTGATTTTTGTTTAGAAGATTTGGTGCCGGATGAAATGGTGGTTGTCACCTTATCACATGAGGGCTATGTGAAGTCACAGCCCGTTGCTTTATATCAAGCACAACATCGCGGCGGCAAAGGAAAATCCGCGACCAACGTGAAAGAAGAAGATTTTGTTGAGCAAGTCCTGATTGCAAATATGCACGATACTATTTTGTGCTTCTCTAATCGCGGTAAAGTGTATTGGTTGAAGGTGCATCAGTTACCACAAGCCAGCAGAGTATCGCGGGGCCGTCCGATTGTGAATTTATTGCCTTTGACTGAAGGTGAAAAAATCAATGCGGTCTTACCGATACGTGAATACCATGATGATCGTTTTGTGTTTATGGCAACGCAAAATGGGACAGTTAAAAAAGTGGCGTTAACTGATTTCTCTCGGCCGCGTACTTCAGGTTTGATTGCGTTAGATTTATCAGAAAACGATCGCTTGATTGGTGTGTGTATTACACAAGGCAAGCAAGAAGTCATGTTGTTTACCAATACCGGCAAGTCGATTCGTTTTCCCGAAGAAAAAGTACGCTGCATGGGTAGAACAGCGCGCGGTGTACGCGGTGTGAAGTTGTTAGAAGGACAAAAAGTCATTTCGCTATTGGTGATTGCACCGGCGGGTGATATTTTAACGGCAACTGAAAAAGGCTATGGCAAACGAACTGCAGTTGAAGAATATCGCGTGACTAGCCGTGGCGGCCAAGGCGTGATCTCTATCCAGGTGAATGAACGCAATGGGCAAGTAGTCGGTGCTGTCCAAGTGGCTTCGGAAGATGAGATCATGTTAATTAGCAATAAAGGAACATTGGTTCGCGTACCGGCGAATGAAATTTCTGTGGTGGGTCGAAACACGCAAGGTGTTCGTTTGATTAATTTAACCAATGATGAATTATTAGTGGGCGTAGAAAAAGTGGCTACATTGAGCGGAGTGGACAACAATGATGAATCCCAAAGTACCGGTGATAACCATTGATGGAGCGAGCGGCACGGGGAAAGGGACAGTCACGCATCTCATTGCTAAGAAGTTAGGTTGGAACTTGCTAGACAGTGGTGTGTTATATCGTGTTTTGGCCTTGGCTGCTCAAAATAAAGGTGTTTCGTTAGAAGATGAAACGGCATTGACTGCGCTGGCCAATGCATTGGATGTTCGATTTATCGCGGCTGAAATTGGCGAGTCTTTACTGGTATTCCTTGAAAAACAAGAAGTTACCGATATTATTCGTGCTGAAAAGGTAGGCAATGCTGCTTCAAAAGTGGCCGTTTTTCCTGCGGTGCGGACTGCGCTGTTGGATAGGCAAAGGGCTTTTCGTACTTTACCAGGGTTAGTGGCTGATGGGCGCGACATGGGTACGGTCATTTTTCCTGATGCTATCGTCAAGATCTTTTTGACTGCAAGCCCCGAGGAACGGGCACGGCGCCGGTATAATCAGTTGAATGCAAAAGGCATTCATGTTAACCTGGGCGCCCTTGTGGGGGAGCTGCGTGAGCGTGATAGACGTGATCAAGAACGCACTGTTGCGCCCCTCAAGCCAGCAGTCGATGCAATCATTATTGATACGGATCCGCTGACGATTGAACAAGTGGTTGCGCAGGTTATGCTGGAGATAAAAAAAGTGCTTTAGGTGCGGTTGTAGTGCTGTCATCCTGAACGAAGTGAAGGATCCGTTAAAATTCGAATGATCCTTCACTTCGTTCAGGATGACAGCAATAATCGTGAATATTAATTTAACCGATTCAAAAGATCTAATGATCTAGGACATAAAAAGTATGAACAGTTTTGCACAATTATTTGAAGAAAGTCTTAATGAAACTCCCATGGTTCCCGGTGCAATTATTTTAGGTAAAGTGATTCGCATTGGTTCTGATTATGTTGTGGTAAGCGCAGGCCTGAAGTCTGAATCCATGATTCCAATTGATCAATTTCAAGATGAGCATGGTAACCTTGAAGTTGCGGTAGGTGATGATGTCCAAGTTGCTTTGGATGCGATTGAAGATGGTTTTGGTGTGACCCGATTGTCGCGTGAACGTGCAAAACGTTATGAATCATGGGGCGTACTAGAAAAAGCATTTGAGAAAAAAGAAAATGTCAGGGGCGTCATCCAAGGCCGCGTTAAAGGCGGTTTCACGGTCGAAATCAATAAAATCCGCGCGTTTTTGCCCGGTTCTTTAGTTGATGTAAAACCAGTGCGTGATCCAGAATCATTAGAAGGCAAAGAATTTGACTTCAAAGTTATTAAGATTGATGCAAAACGTAATAATATTGTTGTTTCACGTCGTTCAGCGATGGAAGCAGAAAATAGCGTTGAACGTGAAGCGTTACTTGAAAATCTCCATGAAGGCGATGAAGTGAAAGGCATCGTTAAGAACTTGACCGATTACGGTGCGTTTATTGATTTAGGCGGCATCGATGGTTTATTGCATATCACCGATATGTCATGGAAACGTATTAAACATCCCAGTGAAGTGTTGACGATTGGCGATGAAATCAAAGTGAAGATCTTGAAATTTGACCGTACGAACGCGCGTGTTTCATTAGGCTTGAAACAATTAGGCGATGATCCATGGTCTGACATCACCACGCGTTATCCGATTGGGCAGCGCCTGCATGGCCGTATCACCAATATTACGGATTATGGCTGCTTTGTTGAAATTGAAGAAGGCATTGAAGGCCTGGTGCATGTGTCAGAAATGGATTGGACCAATAAGAACGTGAATCCTAACAAAGTCGTGCATTTGGGACAAGAAGTGGATGTCATTGTATTAGATATTGATGGCGAGCGCCGTCGTATTTCATTGGGTCTTAAGCAGTGTACACAGAATCCATGGACTGCATTTGCTGATGCCCACCAAAAAGGCGATAAAATCAGCGGTAAGATTAAATCGATCACTGATTTTGGTATTTTCATTGGCTTGGAAGGTGGCATCGATGGCTTGATTCATTTGTCTGATATTTCTTGGAATGAAGGCGCGGCAGAAGAAGCGATCCGTAAGTACCAGAAAAATGATGAATTGGAAACGGTCATTTTAGCTATTGATGCAGAGCGTGAGCGAATTTCGTTGGGATTGAAACAATTAGCGGATGATCCAATCGCAAATTATCTCAATGAGCATGAAAAAGGCAGCACTGTATCTGGCAAAGTAACTGAAGTTGAAGCGAAGGTTGCGACCGTTGAACTTGCGCCGGGTGTGTTGGGTACCTTGCGTGCTTCTGAAATCTCTGTTGAGAAAGTAGAAGATGCACGGACCAAGTTGAATGTGGGTGATACGATCGAAGCCAAAATCACGGGCACAGACCGTAAGACGCATATGATTACACTTTCAATGAAAGGCAAGGACGATGCGCCGAAAAAAACGCGTGCTAAGAAAAAAGATAAAGAAGCAGAATCACCGATGAAAACGACGTTGGGTGATTTGTTTAAGGCGAAAATGGATCCTCAGGAAGGGTAGTCTTTAGAGCATTTGGATTTTAGTGTTTGCTAATATCAAAAATTGCTTAGGACGTTCCCTCTCCCGCCCTAGGGATTAACTAGGAAACAAGTTTAGAGAGCGGGAGAGGGTTAGGGAGAGGGGAAAAGGAAACACAAATTAGTAATAGTATAAAAAGCAAGTGCAAGGGTTGTAATTATTTAGGTGAAAATGTGGTTTGCCCTCTCCCTAACCCTCTCCCGCAATTAAGGTTCATGTTTTTGTATGGATCGTTGGCGGGAGAGGGAAATTCTAAGCAATTTCTGTTAATAAACGCTAAATTCAGCTAGGAGCAACACCATGCGGATGATCATGTACATTTTATTAATAGCTATAATACTGCTAGGCATCAGCTTTGCTGTTCTAAACCCTGATCCTGTGATTTTTAATTATTATGTAGGCCATCACGCCTTCCCGCTTTCCTTATTGCTTGTCATCACGTTTACTATGGGGTGCATACTGGGCCTATTCGTCGGAATTTTTCTACTCATTAAATTAAAACTCAAAAGCTATCGACTGCAAAACCAACTCAAAGTGGCTGAAAAGGAAATCGCAAATTTACGCGCTATTCCACTACAGGACAGGCATTAATGGGCAGCACCTGGATCTTATTAGTTTTCATCTCACTGGCTGCCGCCTGGTATCTAGGTTATCAAGCGCGTCATAAGCACATGATGGACAAGAAAATTAATTTGCCCCGTGATTATTTGGTCGGCTTAAATTTTTTACTCAATGAAGAACCAGACAAAGCGGTAGATGTCTTTATCAAAATGCTGGAAGTGGACAGTGACACGGTAGAAACACATTTGGCTGTTGGCAAGTTATTTCGCCGTCGTGGCGAAGTTGACCGTGCTATTCGTATTCACCAAAATTTAATTGCTCGTCCACAATTGGATAAAGTCTATAGGGAACAATCTTTGTTTGAGTTAGGCCAAGATTATCTGAGGGCAGGAGTGTTGGATCGTGCAGAACGCATTTTTTTAGAAGTGGTCAGTGTTAAAGATTACGCTGTTCCTGCCTATCGTGCATTATTAGATATTTACCAGCAAGAAAAAGCCTGGGAAAATGCGATTTCGATTGCCGCTAAACTGGCTGCTGCGACGAAAAAAAACATGCAGCCTGTCATCGCCCATTATTATTGTGAATTAGCAGAAATTGCGATTGCCAATAAACAGAATGACCAGGCGGACAACTATATAAAACATGCTTTAAATACAGACCGTCAATGTGTGCGCGCGAGTTTATTGCAAAGCAAATTGCAAATGGATCAAGGCGATTATAAATCGGCTTTGCGTAGTCTAAAAAACGTCAAAGACCAAAATCCCGATTATATTTCGGAATCGATTGATGCCTTGGCTTCTTGTTATGAAGCATTGAACGAAGAAGAAAAGCTAGTCAAACATTTAATGCAACTTTTGAAAGAGCATCCGCATGTTCCTGTGGTGTTGATTTTGTCTGAGCGCATCCGCCGTTGGAAAGGTGATAAAGTGGCCGCTAATTTTGTTGCAGATTATGTGCGCCGCTATCCTTCCATTCGCGGGTTACATTTATTTATTAATTTATATCAATCCAGCACCGAAGGCAGAGCGCGTGATGATATATTGATCCTGCAAAATTTGACGAAAAAATTATTGGCAGATAAACCGGATTATCGTTGTGTGTCATGCGGTTTTGCAGGTAAATCATTGCATTGGCAATGTCCAGGCTGCAAACAATGG
>JAHFSI010000104.1 GCA_023265835.1 Legionellales bacterium | reverse complement strand
AGAGGTATACTCACACGAATTAAGCGTAAATTGATTTGCGGGTCTAATAATTCTTGATAAAACCCATGGTCCGCGGTTTTTTGTTGGTATTTTGCGCCTTCGCGTATCAATTTTAACAACAGATCAGTGGCAATACGAATAGTTTCAAATTCGCTTAACCAAGCAACTAAGGTATTATGCCGGAGGCCATCCGGTTGTTGTAACCAGTAATGATACAGAGGGATATCAAAATTACAGCCGCCGCCAGGACTGGCTAGATGTAAGCGTAACGTATTAAGTAGTTCGATTTCGCGCAGAGGCTGGCCAATTTTTTTGCTATTATCAATAAAACTGCGCGAGAGGTCGTCCAATTGTTTCAGCGTAGTCATCAAGGCTTCTTGGTCGATTTGCGGCGAATCTTTTAATCGAACCAACAATGACATTTGATGGCTGAGTTCTTTCGCTAATTTTGCTTTCAAATCAGGCCGGTCTAGTAACTGTAATAAATTGATTATTAAAGAGACTGTGTTGCGGGCATTTAAAACAGAAGACTCTTTCATTTGGTGATCGATCTGATGAAATAATTGTTCCAGACGCAAACATACTCTAATGAGTTCATTGAGTGGTTGTTCGTATAAAATTGTTTGGTTGGGATGTGTCATAGGAATAGCTAACTATAAGATTTTTCAAGTGTAACATGGATATTATGAAGGAATGAATTTTTATTTTTATCCCCCCCTTCCTGACCTTCCCCCCCTCAGGGGGAAGGTCAGGAAGGGGGGAGTATATATTATTCCTTATCAAAAAATGCTAAAATCACGCTAGTTTTTTACTACCCTAATAGGGAGTCGCTGTGTTTTCACATTATGTTAAAGATCGTAATCTTCTAGCCGTCCTTTTACTGGGTTTTTCTTCTGGATTACCTTTGGCGTTGACGAGCTCAACTTTGCAAGCCTGGTTTACCGTAGCCGGGGTTGATATCACCACTATTGGCGCCTTATCTTTAGTAGGGCTGCCATATGTCTTTAAGTTCGTTTGGGCACCCATATTAGATCGATTTATTCCACCATTATGGGGCAGGCGTAGAGGCTGGATATTGATTACCCAATTAGGATTATGTATCACGTTGTTTGCTTTGGCACAAATGAGCCCTGTCTTACAGCCAGTTTGGATGGGCGGTTTAGCATTGGTCATTGCCTTTTTGTCCGCTTCACAAGATATAGCGATTGATGCCTATCGTACCGATATTTTATTACCCGATGAGCGCGGACTAGGGTCTGCCGCCTATATTTTTTCTTATCGTATGGCTATGCTGGTTTCAGGCGCTTTGGGCCTTGTGTTCGCAGACCATTATGGTTGGCGCAGTACTTATGAAATCATGGCCATTTTGATGGGCTTGTCTATCGTTTCCACCTATTTTTCACCGGAAATTTCCGCTGCCATTCAAGCGCCCAAAACCCTAGCAGATGCCTTCGTGAAATCTTTGTCGGATTTATTAAACCGTGAACGGTTGGCGCTCATTCTATTATTCATTTTATTGTATAAGTTTGGTGATGCATTCGCTTTAGCATTGATGAGTAATTTTTTATTAAAAGGCATTGGTTTTACTTTAACGACGGTGGGCTTAACTTACAAGACATTTGGTTTGGTAGCCAGTATTTTAGGTGCTTTTACTGGTGGTATCTTACTGACTCGCATGAAATTATTTCGCGCATTGGTTTTATTCGGCGTTTTACAAGCCTTTTCTAATTTGATGTTTATGTTTGTGGCGATGGCAGGAAAAAATTATAGCGTGATGGCCTCTTCCATTTTTATTGAATCATTTTGCAGCGGCATGGGAACTTCCGCATTTGTGGCTTTTTTGATGGCATTTTGCAATCATCGTTACACCGCAACGCAGTTTGCATGCTTGTCGGCCTTTGCAGCAGTGGGGCGTGTTTTTGTAGGCCCTTTTGCGAGTTTCATCGTATTGCATGTAGGGTGGACGCAGTATTTTGCTTGGTCATTTGTTTTTTCTTTGCCTGGCATTTTCTTATTGTTTGTATTACGGAACAAGGTGAGGTTCAATGCAGAAAAAATTATTTAACCTTAAATGGCTTTTTTGCATTATCAGCTTATGTTGTCTGGTTACGTTCGCTTGGGGCCAGCCTGTTGATGTAACAAACCCCAATGAGGTTAATTTAGATAAAACGAAAGTGGTTTCACAACAAATTGAGTTATCAAAAAACAGAGTTGCACAAGCGAAAGTTGAGCTTGCCAATTTACAAAGACAATTGGACAAGCATGCTTTTGTCACGTCTGCTGATCATGTCAATAAACAATGGTTGGACTGGGTCAGAGTGGACATTGATTCGGCCAAATCTAATTTAGATGGGATCCAGATCGAACTGACCGAATCGCAACAAACCGTCAGTGTCATTGAAAAAAACATTCAGGAGATGGAAGAGCAAATCAATGCGTTCAATGTGTTTGGATTGAAAATCGTCCGTAATGCAGTGCCCGATTTAAATAATTTGCAGTCCAATCTTGCCTCACAAAAAGCCCTATTAACACTTGAAAAATCGCACTTAGATTATCTGCAAAAATTACAAAAAATTTCTGAGAAAATTTTGCAGCTCTATGAGACAGAATATTCACGGATAGAATCGCTGCTGAAATCGCGCACGATGGTGCAATTAAAAGAACACCAAGCACAATCGGAAGTGGACTATCAGCAGCAACAAGCGGTTTGGCAGCAACGCTTAACAAAACTATACGCTGAGCTTTCGCAACTTGATGGTTCTCAGGCAAGTAATAAACTGGCTTCTGCTAAATTAGAAAATCAAATTTTTTATGCCAATGAAAATGTTAATTTTATGTATTTGCAGATGTTGGTCGCGCGTTATCAAGATCAAATCCAACAGCTAGAAGTGTCCATTTCACGCAGTACCTCTAGGACGTTATTAAATAAAGTGAATGACCAGGTGACTGCATTGTCCAAGCAGTTTGAACGCGTTAATGCCTTATTAACCACACGTATTGCTATTTTAGAAAAGCGTAAACAATTTCAAACTTCTAGTAAGTTCACGGATCCTGCTTATTTAGCAAGCCTGATGGCTTTAGAAGACCAATATAAAGCGGCTATTAACAACGTCAATAATTTAAGTAAGACGTTGGCAAATTTTAAAGTTTCATTAGATCAAGCAATGAAACAGGAGCTGGCAGCACGCCAAGGGTTTCTTGGATTTGGCGCAAAAACGTGGTTAGGGTTATGCGGTCAAATTTTATTGGTGCCTTCGTTGACGTTGCAAATGGTTAAAAATCTAACGCAATTAGTCATAAAATCATTGGATTTCGCCGGTTGGATGTGGTGGGCCGCATTGCTTTTATTTGAAATGATGTGGGTTGGTTTATTTTATGTTTTAAGCCGATTATTAGGACATGTATTATTACGGATACCAGACCATGCCTTGGGACATGTTAGCCTTAAATGGCTGAGTATAAAGTTGTTGCATCGCACTCTGATTGATATTGCCGTGCTTGGAAATATCGTGTTGTTTTTTATTTATTGTGCCGTCCCTTTTCAAGACTTTAACTTCATTACTTATTTGAGTTTAGTCTGGTTGTTTTTCAGGGCGGCCATCACGGTAGCGCGCCTTTGTTTGGTTGAAACAGTACATGATAGCGCGGGGCATGATGTGCGCTTATATCACCGGTTGAAATGGACTCTGCTCATTGGTGGAGTCGTGACGGCATTTACGGTTTTTTTATATCAATTTCCGTTGCTTGAAGTGCAAAGCTTTTTTTATCGTTTATTTTTGCTGTTCTTAGTGATTGTATCTATTTTCCTGCTGAAGTCCCGCGATGTTTTGTTGGGTTTGATTTTGCCGCATATTGATGAACAACGCACCTACTTGCGGAGAATCGTGCGATTGCTGGCGGTATTAGTGCCTTTAGTTTTGTTGGTTAATTCAGCAATAGGGTTTTTTGGCTTTATCAATTTTGTTCTTTCGGTATATTGGTATGAAGGTATTTTCCTTATTGTACTTGCAGTTTATTTATTAGTTCGAGGATTGCTGAATGATGTCATGGAATATTTTTCACATATATTGATACGTCATGTGACGAATGGGTGGTTATGGACTGAAGCATTTTTGAAACCCATTGATAAGATATTGCGGATCATATTATTTTTTGCGGCATGGGTGATGCTTTTCTTTTTATATGGGTGGGACAGACAATCGGTAGTCGTCGCGCATTTGACCCGCCTAGTGAACTATCATTTATTTGAAATGTTTAATATCAGTATTACACCGCTAGGTATTCTTGAGTTGTTTATCATTATTTCTTTATTGTACTGGGCGGCGCGGTGGACGCGTGAATTTGTTTATCGATTTTTATTGTCGCAGACTAAAGACCTGGGTGTGAGAAATAGTATTGCCATTCTTAGCCAATATACCATGATCGCTGCCGGTATTTTAATTGGGTTGCGTGTGTTAGGCATTGATTTACGCGCATTAACAGTAGTTGCGAGCGCATTTGCTTTGGGTGTTGGTTGGGGATTGCGTGATTTAGCCAATAATTTTGCTTGCGGATTTTTATTATTGTTTGAACGTCCATTGCGTGTTGGTGATACGGTATCTATTAACGGACAAGAAGGCGATGTGATGCATATTGGCGGGCGTGCAGTGACTATTCGCACCTGGGACCACATGGAGTTGGTGGTTCCGAATGCTGAAATTTTTTCTAAGACTTTTATCAATTGGACATCAAAAGATTATATTGTTCGTTCAGTTGTGACAATCAATGTCAATCGCACAGATGATCCGCATGCAGTACAGGCGCTTATTTATCAGGTATTGGCCGCGCATAAAGATGTATTAAGCGAACCTGCGCCTGAAGTTTTTCTTAAAGAACTCGCTGGTGGTTTAATTGAATTTGAAGTGCGCTATTATGTGAATTTACGCCAAGTCAAATCCCGGATCTGTGCGCGTTCTGATGTGTTAATGGCTATGTGGGATGCCTTCAAACAACACGGCATACAACCACCCTATCCCCATCACGAGGTACACATGTTAAATAAACCGTAATAGATCACTCCCCCATGTCCTACTTCTCTACACTGTGTCATTCCCGCGAAGGCGGGAACCTATTATCACTTGTCTCCACCGCAACCAATTGCTTGATAATTTAATTGTCATGGTATTTTTCATCTTTGGTGATATTTGCAGAATAGGTTCCCGCCTTCGCGGGAATGACAGTATAGAGAAACGGGAATGATACGATGGTAGAGGTGAGCTATCATCGTGAATTAACTCAAGCTATTCTTTTCACCCTGAAACGCAATCACCGTCCCCGTCACTATTTTCCCACCTTTATCCAAATTAATCACCGCATCTCCCCCCATCTTTGCCGCAAGATGACGCATTGCATCACGAATACAGGCTTCTTGCCGCTTGATTCCACCGTGATTGTATTGGGAAACCACTGCTGTTCCCACAACGGTATAAGGCAGGGAACTGCATGGTTCTTTGCTATAAACCGCCACAGCCAAAGGGTCTTTGGATTGAGCGGCTGCGTGTTGAGTTGTTTTATTTTGTTTTTTTAAGGTGTTGTTTTGATTGTCTAGCGTACTGCAAGCAGATAAAAACAAACCTGTGTAAATGAAAAGAAGCAGGTATAATGTTCGCATTGCAACGTCCTTTTTTGCATATTCAACAGAGAGTTCGATGCCGTATATAGTAGCGCAAACAATCAAATTAACACAAGAGGCAAATTTTTTAACAGCAGGTATAACTCCATGACAAATTTTCTTGACATAGCCCGACATGATTTGCTTGATCCAGCCGGTTTAACAGACAGTCAATTACAAACCGTGTTGGGTACAATATTGGGTAATACGATTGATAATGCAGATTTATATTTTCAATCCAGTTATTCCGAAGCATGGGTGTTAGAAGACGGCATTATCAAAGGAGGCAGTTATGATATCGACCGTGGCGTGGGCGTGCGGGCGATGAGTGGAGAAAAAACAGGTTTTGCTTATTCAGACGATATTGTAATGCCTGCCTTAGAGCAAGCTGCGGCAGCAGCCCGCAGCATTAGTTTGCGGCAAGGACATCAAGCTATTTCCAGTTATCAATGGACGGAAGGCCATCAATTATATTTGCCAGTTAATCCTCTCAACTCCATTAATGAAAATGATAAGGTCGCTTTGTTACAGCGGCTTGACCGTTTTGCCCGTGCGTTGGATCCGCGTGTGATACAAGTGAATGTCAGTTTAGCAGCGGAATATGACACCGTGTTGGTGATGGCGAGCGATGGTCATTATGCGGCAGACGTGCGGCCGCTCGTGCGTTTGAGTGTCAGCGTGGTGGCCCAGCAAGGTGCGCGGCGTGAGCAAGGGCATGCTGGCGGCGGGGGGCGTTATGATTATTTATATTTTCTTGAAGGAGACCGCGCAGAAAACTATGTACGCGAAGCAGTCAGACAAGCGCTGGTTAATCTAGAGGCCATTGCAGCACCTGCTGGCATGATGCCTGTTGTATTAGGCCCGGGTTGGCCGGGTGTGCTTTTGCATGAAGCAGTAGGGCATGGTTTGGAAGGTGATTTTAATCGCAAAGGTTCTTCTGCGTTTACTGGTCGTATGGGCCAACAAGTAGCCTCTTCTGTTTGTACCGTCGTGGATAATGGCACACTGGTGAATCGGCGAGGTTCACTCAACATAGATGATGAAGGCACGCCGACACAATGTACGGTATTAATCGAAAAGGGGATTTTACGTAATTATCTTCAAGATAAACATAATGCACGATTAATGAAAATGCAATCTACAGGCAATGGCCGTCGAGAATCGTATGCGCATCTTCCTATGCCGCGTATGACCAATACTTATATGTTAGCAGGCCAATCCACACCGGAAGAAATTATTGGCTCGGTAAAAAAAGGCATTTATGCCGTGAATTTTGCAGGTGGGCAGGTTGATATTACCTCGGGTAAATTTGTTTTTTCAGCCAGCGAAGCTTATTTGATTGAAAATGGCAAAATCACCGTGCCGGTCAAAGGGGCGACATTGGTTGGTAATGGGCCTGAAGTGATGACTAAGATTTCGATGGTTGGGAATAATTTGCAGTTAGATACGGGAATTGGAGTTTGCGGGAAGGATGGG
>JAHFSI010000103.1 GCA_023265835.1 Legionellales bacterium | reverse complement strand
TTTTACATCTGCAATCGTACGCTTGAAGTCAGGAATAGACGGCACTTGCTCTGTAGGCAAATAGTTTAACTCAACAATCGGACAGTCGGGTACTAAAGGAAGCACTGCATTTAAAAAACTCATCAACAGATGAGGATGGTCGCCAAATATTTTTTTAAATACGACGTCTGCTTTAGGATCAAGATAACGTGACATAATTTTATTCCTGTTTGTTTTGATATTGTTTAACAACATGATCTATTTGCTTCAAACAACCCAATAACTCTTCTAATTTTCCCAACGGCCACATATTTGGCCCGTCAGAAGGCGCACGATCTGGATCAGGATGAGTTTCCATAAAAATACCGGCAACGCCTGCGGCCACAGCAGCGCGTGCGAGCAAAGGAACAAATTCACGTTGGCCGCCTGTGGCATTGCCTAAGCCGCCGGGCAATTGCACAGAATGGGTGGCATCAAAAATAACTGGGCAGCCTGTTTCACGCATAATGGCCAACGAACGCATGTCTGAAACTAAATTATTGTAACCAAAACTCACACCGCGTTCACAAACCATAATTTGACGATTGCCTGCTGCGACTGCTTTTTCTACCACGTTCTTCATGTCCCAAGGAGAAAGAAATTGTCCTTTTTTAATATTCACTGGTTTTTTTTGATAAGCAACGCGTTCAATAAAATTAGTTTGACGACATAAAAAAGCGGGTGTTTGCAAGACATCAACCACTTCAGCAATTTCTTCAATCGGACTATCATCATGCACATCCGTCAACACCGGCACGCCCACTGTTTTTTTGACTTGTTGCAAAATACGCAATCCTTCTTCCACACCCGGCCCACGATAACTTTTACCTGACGTACGATTAGCTTTATCAAATGATGATTTATAAATAAAATGTATTTGCAGCCTCTGCGTCAATTCTTTTAATACACCAGCCGTATCCACAGCAAACTGTTCACCCTCAATCACACAAGGCCCCGCGATCAAAAAAAATGGCTGATCTAGGCCGACTTTAAATCCGCAGACCTGCATTCTTTTTCTCCTGCTGTGATTGATATAATTTTGCGGCTTCAATAAAGCCATTAAATAAAGGATGCCCATCGCGCGGCGTAGAGGTAAATTCAGGATGAAACTGACAACCCACAAACCAAGGATGGTCTGGCAATTCAATCATCTCAACCAAATTATCTTGCGAGCGGCCTGATACACACAAGCCCGCACTAGTAATTTGCGGCAATAACAAATTATTGACTTCATAACGATGCCGGTGTCGTTCAATGATTTCATTTTTTCCATATAATTTTTCTACTAGCGAACCTGGCGTAAGCTGACAAACCTGTCCGCCTAAACGCATGGTCCCACCTTTATCAGAATGTTCCGTACGCACCTCTACCTCGCCCACTGCATTGGTCCATTCCGATACCAGCGCAATAACAGGATAAGGTGTCAATGGATCGAACTCCGTGCTATTAGCCTCTTTCATGCCCGCTTTGTCACGCGCAAATTCGATGATAGCAATTTGCATACCTAAACAAATGCCTAAATAAGGAATTTTATGTTCGCGTGCATAACGTGCTGCCAAGACCTTGCCTTCAACACCACGTTTACCAAAGCCGCCCGGCACAATGATCCCATCCATCGCTTGCAATAACTCAGGGCCATTGCGTTCAATTTCTTCCGAATCAATGTAATGAATTGTAATATGAGTACGAGTTTGAATGCCCGCATGCAGCAATGCTTCAGACAATGATTTATAAGACTCCGTTAAGTCTACATACTTGCCCACCATGCCGATCTGCACTTCCTTTTCAGGATGACGATACGCATCAACTACCCTGTCCCATTCCGCTAAATCAGCAGGCTTAGCGTGCATGCCTAAAATATCAATCACAATTTGGTCTAACCCTGCAGCATGCAACTCATGTGGAATTTGATAAACAAAATCGACATCTTGCAAGGGAATGACCGCCCGTTGTTCCACGTTAGTAAACAACGCAATTTTCGATCGCGCGCTATCAGAGATAGGACGATCAGAACGACAAAGTAAAATATCGGGTTGAATACCAATGGAACGTAATTCTTTCACAGAATGCTGGGTGGGTTTTGTTTTAATTTCACCTGCTGTTGGAATATAAGGCACTAAAGTCAAATGAATGAATAAAGCATGCTGCCGGCCTAACTCGACCCGCATTTGACGAATGGCTTCTAAAAATGGCAAGGATTCGATGTCACCCACTGTTCCGCCAATTTCGATTAACGCAACATCGACATCACCGGCTCCAGCGATAATACAGCGTTTGATTTCATCCGTAATATGCGGAATCACCTGCACAGTGCCGCCTAAATAATCACCGCGGCGTTCATTGCGTATCACATTGGCATAGACACGGCCGCTGGTAAAATTATTTTTCTTACTCATGGTGATGCGTACAAAACGTTCGTAATGACCCAAATCTAAGTCAGTCTCTGCCCCGTCCTCCGTCACAAAAACTTCGCCATGCTGTAACGGGTTCATCGTGCCAGGATCGACGTTAATGTAAGGGTCTAATTTGAGTAAATTGACGGTAAGTCCGCGCGCCTCAAGGATGGCGCCCAACGAAGCTGACGCAATGCCTTTGCCCAAGGAGGAAACTACACCCCCCGTAATAAAAATATATCGTGTCATCGCTTCACTCCATTCAATGAAAGCGACTGTAGCAAAATCAAAAACTTGCTGCAATGAGTTGTGCAACTAACTGATTATGAAAGAAAATTTTTTTCGATATCTTTGCTATACTTAACGGAAATAAAAGCGAATTTGTATAAAGAGGAGGATAGTATGCCAGAGGATACAAAAACTAAGCTGCAAACAGCATTGGCTGCACTAAAAACAAACCTTAAACATGACATCAACAGCACGTTAATGTTAGGTGAGTTCGCATATATTGATGATACAGAGATACCTGTTGTTCCAGCAATGCAAGAATTTGCAAAACTAATAAACGAAACGATAGAGATCATTGAAGCTGATTTAGAGGCTCCAGACGAGCCAAGGACGGGTACGCAGCCGCTTGTCTCTTTACAGAGAGAGGCATTGTTGAGTCATTATCTTGAGGTGGTTAACACATTAAATAGAGCAATTACGAATGACCCTAATCAAATGAATTTTCATCGAAAAAAACTAGAAGAACTCGCTAGTGTATCGAAGCCTGCATTAAAGACAGTGTTATATAAGTTAGCTTCTGCCTTCTCTTTTCTGGCCGCTGCCTTGTTGAACAAAGAGTTGGCTATCATTGCCGGTCTATTTGTAGGGGCAATTTCAACTCCTTTCTTGGGGTTCGCATTAGGAGTAGTATTATTGGCAGCTTCAATACCTGTTTCAGACAAGGTAAAAGCAACGGGATATCGTTTCAATGCAGAAAGTTCTAAACACTACTATCATGCTAAAGCTGTTTACGATATGAATAAAAAGAAAGAAAAGCTATCCAAAAAGAACAAAGACATATTTAGCGCAAGTAAGAAAAGATCTAATTCTAAAGAGATTGAGCTTACCACTTTTAATGATAAAGATCCTAAAAAGCCTTAGCCACACCAACGATACAGAATAACCCATTGACTCAGAACGCATCTCCCTTTAGGCTTATCCCTTGCTTATTTCATTTTGGAGGAACTATGGTGCTCAAAATTTTCTCGGCTTTAATGGTTATTCTTGTCGTTTTAGTCGGTGCATTACTCATCTCGCAACAATTTGGCTATGGCCCTACCGTTAATTTAAGCCTTGCCCGTGATTTCTTTGATGTGTCATTGCCTATCTTGGCGTTTGGTGCATTGGTCAAATATTTGTGTTCATTCCGGTGTAGATGTGGTGTTGGATGCAAATGTGGGTGTTGTGCTAAAAAAGATTAATTGTTCAATTTTTAATTGCAGTAACGGCTTATCGTCATTGCTCACTTCTACCATCGTGTCATTCCCGCGAAGGCGGGAACCTATTCTGCAAATATCACTAAAGATAAAACAATTTCATGACAATTGAATTATCAAGAAATGTTTACTATAAGAGACAAGTGATAGATGGGTTCCCGCCTTCGCGGGAATGACAGAATGGAGAGCAGGAGTGATCTGTTACATTGCGAGTGGTGCTAAGCAGTAACGTACTTGCTGGCCAGGCATGCTCTGATACCTCGCATCAATAAAAAACCCCACCACTGCAATCAACTCATCTTCCACAAACAACAACGGAACCCGATTTCGCTCCCACGGCGGGATGTTCCATTCTTGCATCAAATGTTTTAAGGATTGATGACAACCATGTCCTGGAAAATAACATCGCTCACCGCCTTGACGAAAACGGACTGTGACGTGAGTAATAGTCTGACTTAATCCAGCAGCATCCGTTAACACAGCAGACAATTCACCCAAGTGTGGAAGATTCAACGATTGAGTCAGCTCCCAAGAAAAAACTTGCGTCGAATCATGCGGCATGAGCGCACTCATAATATAAAGTTCATTTTGATATCGGCGTAACTCAACATTCGCCCATTTCATACAAGGGAATCTATCTTGCTTTGCTTGTAAAAAATCATGCTGAATTTGATGTAATTTGATAGATGAAGGAACCGCAAATCCTTGCGCTAAAATCCATGCACGTAACACGTACCGTTGGCGCACTTCATCCAGCAATAGGAGTTTGTTGATGGCCAATGTGTGAGGCGCTTTACCGCAGCAAGCGGTTAAATCCTGCGAAATCAAATTCGAAACTATTTCTTCAGCTTCCGCACAATTTTCAGCGACACGCGCTAAGGTCTTGGTGACCGTTGGCCAACGTTGCTTTAATATCGGCAAAATAGCATGCCGTAAAAAATTACGCGCAAAACTTTTATCTTCATTAGATTCATCGTTGATCCAAATCAAACGATGTTCTTCAGCATATTTTTTTAATTCAGCCCGTGATGCAGACAATAACGGCCTGCCATGAAACCCTGTCGCAAAGGCTTTCATCACCGGCATGGCAGCAAGGCCTTTTGGGCCTGCGCCGCGAAACAATTGTACTAATAACGTTTCAGCTTGATCGTCTTGCTGGTGTGCAGTCAATACCATATCTTGCGATGCCATTAAATCAGCAAAAACAGCATAACGCAGGTCTCGCGCAGCTTCTTCTGGACTGTCTCCCGGCAACGCTTTAGCATGGATAGATTTTTGGATAAAATCGATTTGTAACTCAGTACAGATTTTTTCACAATGCGCTGCCCAATTCGACGCATAAGGACTTAAACCATGATGAACATGCACTGCTTTCAAACGTAAAGGGCAAGATTTTTGTACTTCCGCGCAAAGATGCAATAACACATGCGAATCTAAACCACCGCTATAGCCAACCCAATAGGTCTTATCCAACCCTTGCGCAAGAAAAAATGTTTTAAGATGCTCAACCAGCGAGGCCATACGACATCAAGCGCTGATAACGCATTGCAATCAGTTGAGCGGTTGAATAGCCTTGTAATGCTGCTAAGCTTTCCGCTAATGCGATTTTTAATTGTGATGCAATGTCATCATAGTTACGATGGGCGCCCCCTAACGGTTCTGGAATAATTTGATCTATCAATTTTAATTCTAAGTTCTGCTCCGCTGACACACCCATGGCTTCGGCTGCTTGCGGCGCTTTATCGGCATTTTTCCATAAAATGGACGCACAGCCTTCAGGTGAGATCACCGTATAAACAGAATATTGCAACATCAGAACACGGTCTCCCACACCAATGGCCAACGCGCCCCCAGAACCACCTTCACCAATCACCGTACAAATAATCGGTGTTTTTAAACGCGACATCACCAGTAAATTACGTGCAATGGCTTCACTTTGATTACTTTGTTCTGCTTTAATGCCAGGATAGGCGCCGGGCGTATCAATAAAAGTGAATAGCGGTAATTTAAATTTCTCCGCCATCTGCATCAAACGCAATGCTTTACGATAATCTTCTGGATTAGGCATACCAAAATTACGTTCGATTTTTTCTTGGGTCTTGCGGCCTTTTTCATGTCCTATGACCATGACGGGCTGGCCTTCAAACCGCGCAATGCCCGCGACAATAGAAGATCCTTTTGAAACAGAGCGATCACCATGTAATTCATCAAATTCCGTAAATAAACGCGTAATATAATCCAGCGTATGAGGCCGTTGAGAATGACGGGCCAATTGGGTTATTTGCCAAGGGGTCAAGTGTGAAAAAATGTCTTTAGTCAGTTGACGGCTTTTGACTTCTAAACGCGCGATTTCATCACTTAGATTAACAGCACTGTCTTTGTCAACCATGCGCAGTTCTTGAATTTTTGCTTCCAGTTCTGCAATAGGTTGTTCAAAATCTAAAAAGTTTAAATTCATGACTCATTTCTTCTCAATATAACTGAGGCTATATATGATAGCCGAACTACCGGCGCCCCGCACCTTTAAATAACTACCAATTTATGTCTATAATCGTTGACCCTTCATATTAAGGCACCTTATGGAACCGCGCTTCATTCACTTACGTGTACATACTGAGTATTCTTTGAGCGATGGCATTGTCCAAATTGACAACTTAATGGATCAGGCACGGCAATTTAATATGCCAGCCATTGCCGTCACCGACCAAAGCAATGTGTTCAGTGCCATCAAATTTTATCAAGCGGCAATCCATGCCAAAATCAAACCACTGATTGGCGCAGATGTCTGGTTAGAAAATGATAAAGATGTGAAGGCCCCTTATTGCCTGACTTTGTTGTGCCAACATAATAAAGGTTATAAAAATTTATTAGAATTGATTTCACGCAGCTATACGCAGGGGCAAGCCCAGGGCAAAGCCATCATTCAACGTGCTTGGTTAACAGAATTGGCCGACGGTTTAATTATTATCTCCGGTGCGGAAGAAGGCGACCTTGGTAGGGCGCTCTTAGCGCACGAGACTATACAGACAAAACAACTATTAGATTTTTGGCTGCAACATTTTCCAAACCGTTATTATATTGAATTACGCCGCACAGGACAGACAGATCAAGAAAATTATATTGATGCCGCATTGATGCTAGCTGAGGCCCATGCCTTGCCTGTGGTTGCTACGAACAATGTGCGTTTCATCAAACGTGATGATTTTGAGGCGCATGAAACGCGTGTCTGCATTCATGAAGGCTTTATTTTGGCGGACCCGCGGCGGCCGCGACGCTATACTGATCA
>JAHFSI010000020.1:12940-26875 GCA_023265835.1 Legionellales bacterium | reverse complement strand
ATGAGCGGTGAACTGATACTACTTCTTTATCAAATTTTCTAACAAAAAACTCACCCCAAAATTAATCATATAATCATTTTTCCCTGCGCCTGATGTCATATATAGGTCGCGGACTTCACCCCGTAACGCGAAAGATTTGCTAAAAAAGACTTGTGTTCCAATACCGGCGTTAATGTTTCCTTGATGTGTGCTATTTAGACCGCTGGGTTTCATGGCCAAGAGTCCAACCCCGGCAATCAGATACGGCTCAAAAGGCCGATGGATGAAACAGCGATAGATCCCATCCACTGTATATAAAAATCCATGCACCCCTCTTCCGCCCATGGATGGCTTTTGATTAGTATTCAGGCTCCCAATGTCGCCTTCAATGGCCCACCGGTCTGTAAAATTATAGGCCAAGGCCACATTAGGCATGGCCGTATTCTCTAAATGGCGTGAGGGCGCAAAATGATAATATGCTCCTGCAAGTGTTAACGTGGTGGCACCAGCATGATTTTCTGCCGTAGCTTGTCCAATTATCAGCATTGTCAACGCAGCGACAATAGCTTGATAGCGATATTTTCTTTTCACTAGGGTTATCCTTAATATGGCTTAATTGGCATTGTACCTCGGCCTTCTGAAATGTAAACCCTAAAATTCGATATGGCATGTTACAATAGATACAGTCCAAAATGCAGTATACCTTCATGGAAAATGATTCAGATATTTTTATTATTGGGGGCGGCATCAATGGTACCGCTATTGCTGCCGATGCTGCGGGCCGCGGTTTATCAGTCAGTTTATGTGAAAAAAATGATTTGGCATCGGGTACCTCTTCTGCTTCGAGCAAATTAATCCATGGTGGTTTACGCTACTTAGAATTTTATGAGTTTGGCTTAGTTCGCAGCGCGCTAAGAGAGCGAGAAATTTTACTGGGTCGTGCTGCGCATCTCATTTCACCCTTAGAGTTTGTCTTGCCCTATGAAAAGCATTTGCGCTCGAGATGGTTGGTCCGTCTAGGATTATTTTTTTATGATCATTTAGCAAAAAGAAATTATTTACCGGCTTCCAGCGGGTTGAAGTTCAAAAATGATCACCGCGGAACTGCGCTCTCCCCTGCCTTAAAAACAGGGTTTTCTTATTTTGATTGTTTTGCAGACGATGCACGCCTAGTGATTGCAAATGCACTATTAGCAAAAAATAAAGGCGCTGAAATTTTAACACGCACGATTTTTCTTTCAGCAAAACGCGAGAAAACAGCATGGAAAATTGCCTTACAAGATGCCGAAACAAAAAAAAATTTTTATCGTCAGGCCAAAACACTGATTAATGTGAGCGGCCCTTGGGTCAAAGCAGTGCATGCTAACATCTCCCCATCGGATTTAACGTTTGATATTGAATTAGACAAAGGCAGTCATATTGTTGTTCCCAAGCTATATGAAGGAAATTTTGCTTATGTTTTACAAAATAGGGACCAACGCATTGCATTTGTCATTCCTTTTCTGGGAAAGTATAGTCTTATTGGCACAACAGATAGCAAATTCTTTGCAAATCTCGATACAGTCAAGATCGCAGAAATAGAAGAAGAGTATCTTTGCAAGGCCATTAATTATTATTTTAAAAACCCAATTACTAAGCAAAATATTCTCTGGTCTTATTCAGGTGTGCGTTGTTTGCAGGCCAGCCATGAAACCAGAACAGCCAATATAACTCGCGATTATCAATTGCTTATCGAAAATAAAAGTGATTTGCCTCTATTGACTGTTATTGGAGGCAAACTTACCACTCACCGAGTGCTTGCTGAGGCAACACTAAAAAAGTTAGGCCCTTACTTCCCTAAAATGGGGGGTAGTTGGACAGCGAATCAACCTTTGCCCGGCGGTGATTTTCCTAAAAACGATTTTTCTTATTTTTTAACACAGTTCAAACAAGCATTTTCTTGGCTGCCAGATGAGATTGCAACGCGTTATGCCAAAAATTATGGAACACGCGTGAATATATTACTAACCGGCGTGAATAACTTATCAGATTTAGGCGATCATATTGCACATGGGCTTTATCAAAAAGAACTGGAATATTTGATTCACTATGAATGGGCAAAGACAGCGGAAGATGTTCTTTGGCGCAGAACAAAATTAGGGATGTTGTTTTCTGCGGAAGAAATTGAGAAATTGGAACGATATATACTTACTACATTTCAAAATGCAAAGCTGTCATCCTGAACGAAGTGAAGGATCATTCGAATTTAAGCCGATCCTTCACTTCGTTCAGGATGACAAATTACTTCCTTGATATTTGGATTAACGAACCGCTCTTTGTGCAGCAACAGGAGCAGCGCCCGCTTTGACAGGAGCTTGTTGCTGTTCTGGTACTGATTTATTTTTGTTAAAACCTAATTTAGCAAGCAAGCTTTTTTGTTGTGGAACAGGAGCTTTGTTTGCAGTAGCAGCAGGCACAGGTTGCTGTAAATTTTTCTCAGGTAAACGCGCTGTTTTATCTTCCTTAGGTGGTTGTCCAACAGAGTGTTTTACAGTATCTGCATTTGGAGCTACGGCAGCAGGTGGCAGAGCAACACTGACCATTGCTTGAGAGGACAATGTTGGCTTGGTCGATTGTGGAGAATCTTTAGATCTTTGTTTTTCATCACCTGAATCAGAGTCACTTCTACTAGATAAAGAAAGAGAAGAAGACTGTCTACTAAGGTCATCGCTACGGGATGCTTTACTAGGAGGCGTAGAACTACCACCGCTAGATACTGAACTTTTCTCAGGGCTGCTAGGCGGAGTATTTTGTGCTAGGGAAGCAGCATACCTCTGCTGGAGGTCTCGGCGAACAATGTCATTGAACCAGGGATCATCGCTTTGTAATTTTGATAAATCAAAATGAGTGATTTCACCTTTATAGAGGGGTTTTAAAATTTCATGAATAGCTTGCTTTAATTCGTCATCACGTTCTTTTATTCTTGCATCGAGAACAGCAATGTTTTCTTTGTGCACTTTAATTTCTTGATTACGTTTTTCAATTCCTTGCGAAAGATTTTCACATCGTTCATCAAGTTCTTTCTTTTTACTTTGCGTTTTAGCAGTTGCTTGATCTAATGCTGCTAGATAGGCTTCTAGCTCTTCTTCGTTTAAATCATCGATATTTGCATCAAGGATATTTCCTGGATTTACTGATCGAGCTTCCATATACACCTCCTAATATTGTTGAGTTGGCATTAATTAAAATTAAAAAAATTATATTGATATTATAAATATGGATATGTGAGTATTTGATTTCGAATAATCGAACGGTGAATTCTACCAAGGCTTATCTGTAAATACTACTGTCAATCGCCATGTAATTGGATGATTTTTATACTACTTTATAGTAAATGTTTTGTTTTAGATCACTATAACAGCTTTATTTCAAAGCAGAATGCTAAAAATCAACTATACTGAATAAAAAGATCAAAGCAAAGGAGCCAAAGTATTTAAATAAGAGCGCTGATTAAACCGACATCACGAGAAGATAGATGGTGTAGGTGAGGGAGGTGTAACTTGAGTAATCAAGACCCAAACGATGTTCCCGATATTAGCCAAGTGCCCGCGATAATGCGTGCTTTTTGGGTGGCAGTTCATGCGTTAATTAATACTCACGAGCACCAAATAAAATCTGCTCAGCAGCAGGCAGAGTGGAATGAAAAGAGCGAGGTGGAAAGAATAGTATTTGTATTTGTTCAATTATTAAAAGACAAAGAAGCAAAAAAAGAATGGGAAAGATTACAAGAGGAAATTGAGCGCCATCATAATGAACTGAAAAAAATATCGGAAAATTATTCATTAGAAAATGTTAAAAAAGTGATTCCAGATGATCAAGATTGGAAAGACATACAACATATCTATGACTTACTGCAAACAATTAAAAATTGCGAAGCTCGAATGATAGTTTTATATCAAAGGATAGATGAACTAGATGAACGATATAATGATCTTTCCAAAAAAATTGAAAAACGTAATCGAGAAATTGAAGTACACAAGGAAAATATTGTTGTTCTCGATGCAAGAATAAGAGAACGTGATGACGAATTAAAGCAAGCTATTCATGAAATTTTGAAACCCCTCTATACAGGTAAGGTCACTCATTTGGATTTATCAAAGGTTAGCGATGATCCATGGTTTATAGAACTTATTCGCCGTGGTATAGAAATTATCAATATTAATCATGCTAACATAGCAAAAAATTTAGAAGCCAATTTATTTCAAAATAAACCGACTGACAAAGATACCATTAAAAAAATAGTTAATGAACTTGCCAAGGAAACTTTATCTGAGCTGATTAATGCTTGCTATAGAGACCTATCAAGAGAAGAGAGAGAAAGGCTTGCTATAATTTTAGAGAATAGTGCTTCTTACAAAGAAGAGGTTGGTAAAATTGTCGAAAAAATTATGGTTGAGGTTGATGAAATTGCTCAAGAAAAATTACTACAACACATAAAACAAAACCAAGTAGCACAGGAACCTGATTATGCTCAAAGGACTCAAGAAGATATCGCAGCTCAGAAAAAAGAATCCCAAAATGAAAAAGATAATTCAATTTTAGAAAAAGATAATCGTGAGCGAGAAGAAATTAACGCTGAGTTACGAGAACAAGCAAAAAAACGGGAAGCAGCATTAAAACGTCTTAGCCAAAAAAAGCAATTAGCTCAACAATCAAGTGCTGTAGTTGATTCAGATCACGGATCAGAAACAAAATCATCTACAGTTGGTTCAACTCATAGTCCTCATACAATAGAAGCAAAAGAAACGGAAGGCACACCAGAAAAGAATCCTATTTTTATTAAAAAAAGGCCTCTCGAACAAGAAAAAGAACCACCTAAATTGCCTGAAAAAGAAAATAAAAAAGATAATAAACCAGATGTAAGTAACGATGCATCGTATCCAGAGGAAAATACAAGAAAATTAAGATAAATTTTTTATTAAGAGAAAAGTATCAAATGCAAAAAGGATAGTAAATTAGGGTAGAAGATAATCGTTGCCAATTTAGCGGATAAATTTGTTGGTTATTTGAATTACATTAAGAAGGGGAGCTTAGCCATGAAGAAATTAATGCATTCGAACAAACCATCTATCAAAATTAGGCCAAGTCATGTGCATAAAGAAATTCTTAGAATGAAAGAAGGAAAATATTATCCTAATATAACACCAGATGAAATGATAACAGCAGCCATATTGAAAATAGCAAGTAAAGATAAAAAATGGCTATTGTTAACAGAGGAGCAAAAAAATCATATTACCCATTTACAAGCAACCAAGATAATACATTCAGATCCTAATAAGCAACAACATCAGTTAGACAAAAAGTTGGTTAAAGATCCTAGTTTGGCTGAACTAGAAAAAGAGTTTGAAAAATTTCATAGTGAAATGAAAAAATGCAGAGAGCTATTTGATATAGCGCTAAAAAAAAGGAAAATTGAAAACGGAACAACCCGTGATCTTGATTTTGAACAATCGGCAATTGAATTTCATAAAAATTCTCGTTTATATATTCATAAAATATTAAACTTAGAAAAAAAAGGCCTTAAATTAGATCCAGCATTAAAATCTGGCTATAAAAAGATTTTGAGTACTGCAAAACAAAGTCGTTTAGTGAAAATTAAATTAGACAAAGAAATTAAAAAACGTGATGGCTATGAAAAAACTAAAAAAGAAGAACCATTTTTTGAACGAGATGGGAAAACAAAAGAAAATAAGTTAGATTTTGAGATAGAAAAAATAAATAAAGAAAGAGATACTCGTATTAATGATTTGAACAAAAAAAGGAATGAGTTACAAGGAAAATGGAGTTTTTTTCTTAAAAATGGCATGACAAAAGAATGTAACGAATGTGTTGAACAAGACAATAAAATTTCAGATGAAATATTTAAAGAAATAAAATTATCTGGTGATAAAATTCATGTCCTTATTAAAGATTATTACTCTGAAGAAAAAAGGAAAATATCATTATTAAAATCTCTATTAACTGATGGCCATGAGAAATTACCTGATATGAATAATTCAGTGGAAGTGTTTTGGCAGGATGTTGGTAAGTTTATCGAGGATTCTAAGAAGAGAACAGATCAAATTAATAGCATAATTGAAAATATTTGTGGTAATAGTCCTCTGACTACAAGAGGCGGCATTATTGAAAAATGTCTTGCAGGATTATCTACCGAAGAGCCGTTAAATAAAGAAATATGCAATCAAAAGATAAAAAAAGTGCTGAAAAAAAATAATATAGAAGATTAATAAAATACTTTTAAAGATGTTATGTACTTGGAAATGATTAAAATAAAGAGATTAAACACCTATGACGCAAAGGGATAATTTTGAAAAAGCACAGCTCATAAGGGACTTTTATAAGAAGGCCAATGATCATCATCATACGATTGAAATGATGATTTTCACTAATTCAAAAAGTTACCATGGCAAGATACCTCTTAAATTTATTCGTGAAGATAGTACTGTTGTTATCAATATATCGAAACAGGCAACAAAGTTTTTTAAAATAAAAAAAAATAAATTATCTACGAATATTTCTTACAGTAAGTATGGTTGTTTCGATATTTCTGTCGGGTTTGATGCTATTGCTTGGTTAAAAATATGCGAAACAGATGAATATATGTATCTTAAAGAAAATAAAAGTGATGTTACATATGGAAATCATGCACTAAGAAACAATAAAAATATAAGCCCTGGTGATAATCAAAAAATAAATTTACAAACTAAATCCGTTTCTGACGCTTCGGTAGCAGTAGACAAGAATTATGTTACAGAATTAATGGAGTCATTTTATTTACTCGTTAAAAAATCTGCTGAACCTTACAAATTAAGAAAGAAAATAGAATCTAAAATAAAAAAACCAATTCCTAATAATGCTTATTCAATTGAAAGCCTTTCTTCTCTTTATAAGAAGATGCAAAAAAGTGCTCGTCAATTAGAAGAAATTGAAAAATTAATTAAGCGAAAAAATGAGCTACTTGCCACCGGAGAGCATCCATTAGAAGAGACCCAATGTACATTTAAGATAATGGATTTTTTCCATAAATTAGCTCTAGCAGATATATCCCCTTCCCCTGTTGTGCGTCTGCAATCGATGGAAAGAAGTTGGCATATATTAGATAATAAAGAGAAACAGAAACTCAATAAGACTCGCAATTTAATGATCAACAATTCAATCCGTAAAAATGAATTATATGATAAATATTATAATAATAAAAAAAGAAGCATAAATGATCCAGATGGTATTTCTTTTTCCTCATCTTCTCGCTCATCTTTACAAAAACAATTTGAGGACGACGACATAAACCTTTCTTTTGTTAGAGAGCGTTTGCAATATGAAGAATCTATTATAAATAAATGGATGCTTGATGGGCCATTTTTTGAAAAAAATATAATGGACGCAATTAATTATTTAGAAAAATATCATATCTATTCTGAATGGTGCCTGTTTTCTGAAAAAGAATACCAACATTATGTACGGTATTTTATGGATGAACCAGAAATTATTATTCAACTTCAAAAATCAATAGATTCATATCAATTTATTAAAGATAAAATGACCCACTTAGCTAATAAAATTTTTGCCATATTTGGTAGCAAGATAGAAGAAGCTAGGGAGAAAATAGATGAAATGGATAGCATAAAAGTAAGAGAAATCAAAAAAAAGATTGTCAAAGAAGGGTATACGCTTACACTTTTACAAGATTTATTAAAAGGCGTTAAAAACGGGATGCTCAATCGTTTTACTTTTGATGATTTAGAAGATATGAATGGACACCTTGATTACGAAAGTAGAAGATGTGATTTTTATTTATCAAGCCCTTATATTGATCAAGATGAAAGAAGCAGATATCGGCAGATTATTTTATTAATAGAAGAGATACGAAAGAATATGCGGCAAAAATAGCTTAAAGTGAAGATATAAATTTAAGGGGAAAATAAATTTCAATAGAATTTAGTATATTAGATTACCTATAGAGGACAAAATGATCGATAAAAAATACGATTTACAACATTTTATGATTTTGCTTGTTGTTTCATTTGCTTTGTTTATGGAAGCGCTCGATACAACTGTCATTAATACGGCGATTCCCAACATGGCACGCAGTTTAAATGTAAATCCTATCGATTTGAAAATTACTTTAATTAGTTATTTATTAAGCCTAGCTATCTTCATTCCCATTAGTGGTTGGATCGGAGATAAATGGGGCATGAAACGTATCTTTATTGGGGCGATGTTTATTTTTATTTTGAGTTCGCTGTGGTGTGGTTTTTCTAACAATTTACTTGAGTTAGTGATCGCCCGTACTTTGCAAGGTCTTGGTGGTGCGCTAGCACTTCCGATTGGCCGCTTGATCGTGCTGCGGGCTTTTGAGCGGAATGAAGTGATTTCTGCAATGAGCCGGGTTGCTATTGTAGCTTCTTTAGGGACAATGCTAGGCCCTATGCTAGGCGGTTTTGTGACCCATTATTTTTCATGGCGATGGATTTTTTGGATCAATATCCCTGTTGGTTTAATAAATATTGCATTAGCATTCTATTGGATTAAGAATGATGCGCCGCAAAAAGTATATCCTTTAGATAAAATAGGCTTTATTTTATTTGGAGGCAGCTTGGCAGGATTTACCTTTGGTTTGTCTGCTTTTAGTGAATCGACTTTATCGCGGTCCACTGCCCTGTCTGTTACTTTTTATTCATTTTTATTGATGCTATGTTATTTCTGGCATTCTCGTCATAAAAAACATCCTATTATCAATTCCATTTTATTGCAGATTCGTACTTTTAGGGTTTCTGTTTTTGGAAATTTATTTTGTCGTTTGGGCTTTGGCGGCGTTCCCTTTTTGTTGCCGCTATTATTACAAATTGGCCTACATTATCCTGAGCAAATCTCGGGTATGCTGGTTGCGCCGATTGCCTTAGGCATTATGGTCGTCAGGCCGCTGACATTAAGTATTTTACGTTTATTGGGTTATAAGCACTTATTGATTGGTAATACCGTATTGTTGAGTATTTCTATTTGTTCGTTCTGTTTAGTTAATCAATCGACTCCTCTATTTATGATTGTGGTGTTGACGTTCTTGTTTGGTTTCCTCATTTCATTGCAATATAGCGGCATGAATTCTTTAGGATATACGGGTGTTGGTATGGACGATTTAAGTTCAGCGACCAGTATCATTAGTACATTGCAACAATTAGCGCAAAGCTTTGGTGTTGCTGTCAGCGCGTTATTTTTGCAGCATTTTTCAACTGCGGATCATCAGGCCGTCTATTTAAGCGTGCCCATTTTTCACCATACTTTTTTGGCCATGGGGTTGATGACCTTCTTGTCCGCGTTCATTTTCTTCCGATTAAAATCTTCCGATGGCGGTGATATGATAGCCGTTCATTAACGTAATAAACATGTTATCTTTACACAATGTCCCATTTAAGACCTAACCCATAGACATCAGTGCTAGCCGTAATGGAACCATTCGTCGTCGTTATCTGATCACCTAACGCTTGTGACAGGTTGTTGACTCGTACATTTTGTGCAAATTGATGTGTCCAACCTACATCAACTCCCAGTGTTTCTGTTGCTTGAAAATGTGCACCCAAAGCAACGGCCACTTGATTGCTATCTGGAAATTGCAAATTGCGATAAGTATTGTTTGAAGGTGTCTGATCATACCCTGCTCCTGCCCGTACAAACCATTTTTCATTGATATGATAGTTCGCACCAACGGCATAATTCCAGGTACTATGATAATTTTCTGGCATGGTCACGATAATACTATTATTACTGACACCACCGCTGATGCCCGCTACATTTTGTAAGATCAGTTGATGAAAGACATTCCAGTAGGAATAGATGACGGTTCCCATCACGTCCCAAGCGGGATTGAATGTGTGAAAAATACTAAGTGTAGTTGTGGCCGGCAAAGTCACATTGGCTTTAAGGCCATTGGTATATTGAATGCCTCCTGAACCGTTATTAGCTAAAGGGCCTGAGAAATTACTGCTGCCGCCATGTAAATGATGTTCTACCTTGGAGAGAAAATTGAGGCCTATTCGGGTATTTTCAGACGCTGAGTAAAGTGCACCCACATGAAATCCATAACCGTAACTAGTGCCCGTATTTTTAGTCAGTGTATTGGAACCTGGTGTTGCCGAAGTGATGCTATAATCAAATTCACCCCGTGCATGTTCCAAGTCCAGACCAAAACCCACAGCAACCTTATCGTTATAAGCAAAACCTAATGAAGGCGCTAGATCAATCACTCGAATCGAAGATTGCGTTGCAGCATATTGCACATTTGAAGTGAGACCATAATTGGTATAAGAATTAAAAGGCGTGAAAAGGCTTAAACCAAAAACTAAATTATCCGCTAACGGAGCTGCATAGTGTGCATAAGGCAGAAAATTAAAAGTACCGCCTTGAGCAGTGACCGCTTGTGGTCCTGTTCCAAGTGTGTTCACTGCGACAGTGCCATGAAAACGAACATCACTTGTCGTAGGCGTGCCGCCGAATAATAATTGCTGGTTGTGAATCCGAACCAATCCGGCAGCATTGTAGAAATTGGTGCTCGCATCATCAGCAATAGCAGCGCGGCCTGCATGGTAATTGCCTATACTGGCTGCATCTTGCTGCCATGTTTGGAAACTGGAAGCCATTACCGGTCCTGTACATCCTGTAGACATTACTAATAAAGCTAAATTTTTTATAATAGTTTTCTTTTCCATGGAACAATCCTGTTTTGACCGTGTGGTAAGTAAGTTCCTAGGATAAACTATTTCTACTTGAAGGCAAAATTTTTATTCGTACTCATCTTTTAAAATGACTTTTTTATATTTAAAGCCCAGATCCCGCAACAAGTGCGGGATGACACCGTGGTGGGCCGTCTAATACTGAAAAGAAAATCGAATACTTAGCTAGAAAAAAACCATTTCTTATGGCATCCTCCGCAATCAAGATGACTCACGAGGACAGGAACAGATGGTAGAAACACTTTCAAAAATGTTACCTTTGGGTACCGTAGCGCCCGATTTTCAATTGCTCGATACTCGCACAGGCAAACAAGCTTCGTTGCAAGAGCTAAAATCGACAGTGGGTACTGTTATTATGTTTATTTGTAATCATTGTCCTTATGTTAAACATATCCAAAAGAAATTAGTAGAAGTGGTACATACCTATCAAAAAAAAGGGATTGCATTTATAGCCATTAATTCAAACGATATTAAAAAATATCCCGCTGACAGTCCTCAAAACATGCATAAAGAAGCCGAAACGTATCATTATACTTTTCCTTACTTATATGACGAAACTCAAGCAGTGGCCAAAGCCTATCAAGCTGCTTGTACGCCTGATTTCTATTTATTTGATGCCGCAATGACATGTGTCTATCGCGGACGTTTTGATGATGCAACCCCTGGAAATGGTCAACCCATTACAGGGAAAGAGTTGACGCAAGCATTAGATGCAATATTAGCAAATAAACCCATAAATCAAGACCAAAAGCCGAGCATGGGGTGCAATATTAAGTGGGTGGGATGTCTTTAGTTTTCGCATATTGCATGGGCCCGCCGCGAAAGGGAGCAAAGCCAGTGCCGAAAATCATGCCGGCGTCGAGTAAGTCTGCATCTGCGACAACACCATCTCGCAAACAAGCAAATGATTGGTCTAGCATGCGTAGTACCAAACGATCAGAAATTTCCGTCAATGGTTTATGGTATTCTTCAGCTTTAGGTTTAATCTGTTTGCCCGCCTTAGTGTATTTGTAAAATCCTTCCCCTGTCTTACGGCCCAATTTACCTTGTTTGATTAATTCAGTTAAACGAGGGGGGATAGTCGCATGGAGAAAATCACCGAGATAGGTAGCAACCGACAGACACACATCAAGCCCTACTGCATCTGCCAAAGCAATAGGCCCCATGGGCATACCGAAATCCACCATGGCCTGATCAATAACAGTCATGGGAATGCCTTCATCAAGCATGGCGACACTTTCCAATAAATAAGGCATTAATACACGATTGACCAAGAAACCGGGACTACTTTTAACTGGCAATGGCAAACGGTCAATTTTACGGGTAAACATAATCGCGTTTTCATAGACGTTCTCAGCAGTGCTATTACCTTTGACTACTTCAACTAATAACATTTTAGCGACAGGATTAAAAAAATGAATGCCGACTAATCGTTCAGGTGATTGCATGACACTGTTAATATCATCTAAAGGAATACTTGAAGTATTGGTAGCTAAAATAGCTTGTGGTTTGGCCTGAGCTTCCAGTGTCTTAAATAAGGCTTGTTTCGCGGCCAAATTTTCATAGATAGCTTCGATAATAATGTCCGCATGAGGAACACCTAGTCCCTCAATATCAGGGACTAATCTATCCATGGCTTTTTGCACTAGATGAGGTTCTTTTAATTTATCTTTGAAAAGTATATACGCGCGTTTAATGGCAGGTGCGATTAATTTAGCTTCGCGATCTTGCAATGTGACGCGCATGCCTTGTAATGCGCACCATGCAGCAATATCACCACCCATAGTGCCTGCACCGACTACATGCACCTGTTTAGCTTCAAATTGAGATCCTTTGCCTAGGCCTTTTAAGCGTTCTTGTAAGAAAAACACACGGACTAAATTTTCTGAAGTGTCACTAAAAAATAATTTTCCACAGGTAGCCGCTTCTCTCTCCATTGCTTCGTTTCCCTGAGTGCCAAGCGCTTCCCAGTTATCAATCACTTGAAAAGGAGCGGGATAATGTTCGGGCTTTATTTTTTCACGTAATTTTTTTCGTAGATACATAGCTAAAGTGATACGTGAAGGTTTGAGATTAAGAAATTGATTTATTGGAGTGATAGCACGCGGTTTAGCTGATTGCGCGGCGTAATAATTTGCTGCAGTCACTAAATGGCGTTTGGGCACGCACGCATCGACCATGCCTAATTTTGCTGCAGCTTTTCCGCTGACAGTATGGCCTGAGAGAATCAGGTTAAACGCATTGGGTGCACCGATTAAACGCGGCAAACGCACGGTGCCGCCCCACCCGGGATGAATGCCTAATTTCACTTCGGGCAATCCTAAGCGTGTTTTTGTGCCTGCTTCTGCTACACGGTAACGGCAAGCAAGCGCTAACTCCATGCCGCCGCCTAAACAAAAACCATCAATCAATGCCACCGTCGGTATTTTCAAATTTTCAATACGATCAAAAATCAATTGTCCTTGACGTAATAAGTGAACGGCTGCATCCTGATTTTTTAATTCACCAAACTGGGAAATATCAGCGCCCGCAATAAAGCCATTTTTTTTAGCCGAAGCAATGACCATGCCTTTACATTCTTTGTTTTGTTCTACTCTATCTAAGATGTCCGCTAGTTCTTCCATGACTTCTTGATTAATGGTATTCACTGAGGCATTTTTCCTATCAAAAAACAGCCATAAAATGAAACCCGCGCCCTCTTCCAACTGCCAATGATTGTATTCTTTCATTCGCGCACCTCTGAACTATTTTCAATTAACATCGCACCGCCCTGTCCACCACCAATACAAATGGTAGCAACGCCCCGCTTAGCATTTTCTCGCTTTAATATATGTGCTAAGTGTAAAGTAATACGCGCACCACTTGCACCCACCGGATGTCCGATAGCAACGGCGCCACCATCGACATTTAAACGATTGCGGTCTATTTTGCCAAATGCAGACGGGAGCCCTAAATGCTCACGGCAATAGTCTTCACTTTCCCAAGCTGCTAAACAACCTAAGACTTGTGCGGCAAATGCCTCATTAATTTCCCAATAATCAATGTCATCGCATTTTAATTGATGGCGATTTATTAACTGAATGGTGGCATAAACGTGGCCTGGGCCCAGTTCCACAGGATCTACTCCGGCCCATTGTGTATCAATGACCCTGGCAAGTAGGGGTAGTTGATATTTTAATACAGCTTTTTTGCT
>JAHFSI010000020.1:0-12930 GCA_023265835.1 Legionellales bacterium | reverse complement strand
GAACTATTTCCGGCGGTGACACTTCCAAATTTTTTATCAAAAATGGGTTTGAGGGCGGCTAATTTTTCTAAGGTAGTGTCTCGCCTTAATCCATCATCTTCTACAAAAAATTCACCAGTAGGACTAAATGCGGGCAGTACTTCATTCAAAAGATGATTGTCGATGGCTTGTGCTGCACGACGATGGCTTTCTATAGAAAACAAGTCCATGTCCTCTCGGCTAATATTAAACAGATAAGCTAAATTTTCAGCGGTCTGTCCCATAGAGAAATTGACGATGGGGTCTGTTAGTCCTTGTAATAAAGCAATAACAGGCGACAAATAACCCGGCCGAAATTTAACGATTTGTTTTATTTTTTCAACCCAATTTTTTGCTCCCCATAAACCGGCCAGCCAATTTACCATCGATGCGTTATATAGGAGAGGCGCCCTGCTCATGGCTTCTGTGCCGCCTGCTAATACGAGATCATGCCGGCCTAAGAGAATGTCTTTCATTGCACTGTCTATGCTTTGCATACCGGATGCACAATTACGTTGTACCGTCCAGGCAGGCATGGCTTTGCCACAACCTAAACGCAACGCAATAATACGTGCAATGTTGGTTTCTTCAGCACTGGGCATGACGCAGCCCATGATGACTTCGCCTAAATCAGTCGGTGCAAAAGGTTGTCTTGCCAAAAGTTCTCGTCCAACTTGCACCGCCAAATCGGATGCGGACAAAGAGCCTGGTTTGCTGCGCGCTTTTAAAAAGGGTGTGCGTGCACCGTCAACGATATAAACATCTTTGTTTTTTTCCATCATTGTTCTTCCTTAGCTTTAAATCACGATAGAACGTAAATTAAACGTGAATTCATTGACTTGTATAATTTCTTGATGCAGAGCAAGAAATTCACCTAATGCCTGTTTTTCATTTTCAGTTAATATACTTTTCGCAACAGCTATTTGTAATTGTGTCTCTAACGTATCATACGATGGAATGTCCCCGTGGCGTATTCCATTTTGAAATTTTTTCCAAACAGGATCGATTTGTTGGATTTCAGATAACGCATCTTCCATGCGTCGCATGACATCCTGATGGTCGCTGGAAATATAACAATAACGGGTGAACCTATCTCGTAAATCAGAGGGCCCTAGCATAGGTAAAACGATACGATGAGACAAATCATCCTTAGGTTTGCGATAGGAAGTGCCCCATGGAAAAAGCATCCATCGCAATAATTTTCCTAACCAGGCAATGGGAAAATTATCGAGTAAATCATCACAAGCAATTTGAATATCGGCCAAACAAGTTTGCAGACACCATTTTACATAATCGATATCACTGGCAGGCTGGCCTTGATCGTTAAAATATTTTAATACGGCTGATGCTAAATAAAGCTGGCTTAACATATCGCCCAGACGCGCCGAAATGTGTTCTTTGCGTTTAAGCTGGCCTCCTAAAATCAACATACAAATATCAGTCAGCAATGCTAATGCACTACTCATGCGAGTTAATTGACGATAATAACGCGCGATAGGGCCGCGAATAGGTGCAAAAATCAAATGCGCTCCGGTGAGCCCATTGATGACACAACGTACGGTATTACTGATGACATAACCAATATGTGACAACAATAAACGATCTAATTGGGCTAAGTTTTGCGGAGTATCGCCGTCGGTCAATAAGTTAATTTCTTTTAAAATATAGGGATGACAGCGTATGGCGCCTTGTCCAAAAATAATGAGATTACGAGTTAATATATTAGCGCCTTCCACTGTCACGCCAACGGGTATGGACATATACGGCAACACTAATACATTGCGCGGCCCTGCTTGAATGCCGTGCCCTCCATGGATGTCCATTGCATGGTTCATGACTCTCCTGGCCATTTCGGTCATTTGGTATTTGGCAATGGCGGACACAATGGCAGGCTTAATGCCAAGGTCTATTGCACCTGCCGTCATCATCCGAGTGGCTTCAAGGGTATAATTTAACCCAGCAATATGGCCCAACGCTTCTTCTACCCCTTCAAATTGGGCAATAGGTAATTGAAACTGTTTACGCAAACGTGAATAAGCACCGGTGACACGATAGCAGAGCTTGCCGCAGGCGCTGCTTAATGCAGGCAATGAAATGGAGCGGCCAATAGAAAGACATTCTACAAGCATTCTCCATCCCTGCCCTATTTTTTCTACTCCACCAATGATCCAATCTAAAGGAACAAAGACATCCTGGCCGCGTGTAGGGCCATTCATAAAAGCAAGACGCAGAGGATAATGCCGATTGCCAATTTCAACGCCGGGATGAGAAGCCGGCACTAAACAGAGTGTAACGCCTAGGTCTACTTGATCGCCTAATAAATTTTCTGGATCATAGAGACGAAAAGCCAAGCCCAATACGGTTGCGACAGGCGCTAAAGTAATATAACGTTTGTTCCAGGTCAGGCGCATACCTAACACTTTTTTTCCTTCATGCTCACCATAACAAACAATGCCGCTGTCTGTAATAGAGCCTGCATCGCTGCCGGCCTCGGGGCCTGTTAGAGCAAAGCAAGGCACTTCATCACCTTGTGCTAGACGAGGCAAATAATATTGTTTTTGTTCAGGTGTACCATAGTGTAATAACAATTCAGCAGGGCCTAACGAATTGGGCACCATCATATCGACCGCCATGGTCAAACTATGGGTAGCGATTTTAGTGACAATAGTAGAATGTGCTAATGCTGAAAATCCTAGCCCACCATATTCTTTGGGAATGATTAAGCCAAAAAAACGTTCTTTTTTAAAATAGTCCCACATGGCTTGCGGCAAGTCATGCAGATCATTGACGATCTCCCAATCGTTTGCCATGGCGCATACGGTTTCAACTTGATTATTGAGGAAGGCTTGTTCTTCTGGGCTTAATTGGGGCTTGGGAAGTGTTAGTAATTTTTTCCAATTTGGGCGGCCGCTGAATAAATCTTTTTCCCACCATACATCGCCTGATTCGATGATAATCCGTTCGGAATCACTAATGGGTGGCATACGTTTTTGTAATCGTTGAATAAGCGGTTGAATAATGCGACGTTGACGTAGGTCTTTTAAACTAACAACTAAGACGGCGATAATCAATAATAGCCAAAGAATACTTAGCGTGATAAAGGACAGCGATCCAAAAAGGCTCACTAAGAGCAGGCCAATACTAAGCGCGGGAACCCAAAGCAAGATGCGGGCTTGTATATAAGCGAGCCCAAGCAACAAGACCAGTAACAGAGCAATATCCAATGCAGCCATGCAAGTTCCTTTGCCTAAAGACAATAGCCAAAAGTATATGCTGAAAAGTAATTGCGATGCTAGAAATCTTTTTTGATTTTTATCGTGCTTTTTTTAAAAAAAGTTACCCACAGTTTCTGTGGATAACTCTGTTATTAACCTATAGAGAACTGAGCTAAGTCTAGCAAACATAAGCCTCATCGCTTTAAGAGCACAAAGTGAACATAAGTAAACATATTATATTTTTCAATAAGTTGAGAAAAATGAAACAAATTTCATGAATACAGATAATAAAGAATTGAACAGACGTATGATTTTTTTTAACTTGTGTATAAAAAGGGACATCACAGCATTCATTCAACATGAGTAATATCGTTGCCAAAAAAAGTTTTGAGTGCATGCAGCATATGTTGGGCGGGTGCTTGTTTAGCAAAAGCAGTATGCAAATCGGTTGTCCATTTTCCCGTTTCAAGATTCACTAACACAGGCATCATCCATTGTTTATTTTGCGGATAAAGCGCCAATACCCAAGACCCATAAAAGTCGGCATATTGTTTGCTTGCCAGAATTAAATTGACCATGCTGGGCCTAATGGTAAGACGTGTTGTTAACGGATTGATTTGGATATATTCAATCCCTTGAAATATCACTTTACGTGTTTCGGGATTGACTGAACGGACCGCTTGAGGAGTAAAATCGGTTTCAATAAAAAAATCAGGTTGTGCAGGCACTTCATGTTGCTTCCCCGAAATAATACCTAGCAAAGATTTACCATCTGACGGCTGATGGGGCAAATGTAATAAATCCAATAAAGTCGGTTTAATGTCAAGCAAAGAGACCCTGCCTGCAACAATACGTATCTTTTGATGTGTTGTACCCATTAACTTAAACGCTAAAACAGAATGGTATTGAGAGAGACCTAATACATCGGTCCCATGGCCTGCCGATTGGTTGACTGTCTCTGTTAATTCAGTAGGAGGATAAAAATGCGGCATTGTTTTGTTTGCTCCCGGCACAAACAAATCCGGCTCGGTAACACGGTCACCCTCTAATTCGAACCCTTCGCCATGGTCAGATAACAAAACGACTACGCTATGTTCTAATAGATGATTTTGCTTCAAGCGTTTCAATAAACCATATACCTGTCTATCGACTTGATGCAATGCTTGCGAATAATTTTCCAAGGGCGAAGTATCACTAGGCCGTCCAGACCAGAGATAAGGATAATGCGACAAACAAAAATGGACCACGAGAAAAATAGGTTTGGGATGGGGCCCTGATAAAGCAGGTTGGATATAATTTAAAAAAGTCGTGGGATTATAGGTGATATAAGCAGCACGGTTTGCGTAACTATAAGGGAACAAATACCGGCCTAAAAAAGTATTCACGGCTAAATTCGACAAAGGAAAATCGTTTAAACTACCTAATAAAAAATCATTAAAGCCTATGGGCGGTGTGATGGCTTGATCAAAACCAAAATGCTGATCGATATTGCTAAAACGGGTTTCATCGGTGGCATAAATGGTTTGATAACCTGCTTGCTGCAAAATAGCGGGCAATGTTTCTTGCAAATTAAAGTGGGTGTATTCGGCCAAATCGAGACGTACGCCATTTTTTTTGGGATATTGTCCTGTCAATACACTGATCCATGATGGATAGGTCCTTGCTAATGGCGTGAGCGCTTCAGAAAACACGGTGGATTGATTTAAGAAATCATCAAAATGAGGTGTTTTGACTGAGTGACCAAAAAAACCTAAAAAATCAGGACGCACGGCATCTACACCAATAAGAATGATATTGGGCTTAGAAGCTGTCGCTGCGCTGTTATTCGCGAAAATTTTACTCTGATGCTTCATGCTGACGAACAGCAAAATAAGCAAAATACTAATGACTAATAATGTATGGGTATTTTTTAATAAACCATATAAAGCAATTAGGATAGCTATGCTGAACAGCGCCATTAAAAGGACCAAAAAAATTTTTGTCATCAGAGGAGAAAAGAGGCTGCTTGTAAGCAAGGCAAATTTTGAATCCGGATAATAGTATTGATTGGCCAATAAAACCAAACAGATACCTATTGTCCATACTATAATGCCTATTTTTTCAGTTTGTGCTTGTGTTCGATCTAAGGCCTTGCCGATTAAACAGGTCAAGCAAAAAATAAATAATAAATAAACTAAATGCAGCATGAGTTGCATTAGCACAAAATAAATAATGCCAGAATAGACTGGAGCAGGCACTTTTAAATGATAGGTTACGATTTTATAAATGCCGAGATAGAGATCGCTTGCTTGAATAAAAAAGCTGATTTCCAAGAGAACAAAAAAACCAGTTAAAGCGGATAAATAGAAAAAAAGCCAGTTTTTGGTACTATATCGTAATTTTTTATACATAGGGGTCTCTTTTTTAATATGTATGTGCTATTTATCCCCCCTTCCTGACCTTCCCCCTGAGGGGGAAGGAATGTTCTAATTGTCACTGAAGAAGCTTAGAATTTTCCTTCCCCCTCAGGGCTGAGGGATCGACACGTTTTATGGCTGACAGGCTGCATCAATACTGTCATCCCGCAAAATTTTCGTCAACGATATTTAACAAAAACACTGTTCTAACACGAAAATTTGTGCGGGATCCGGTAGCGATCTGTATTAGTCATGTATATCTTACTAATAAGGCCGTAACCGGATCCCGCACAAATTTTCGTGTTAGAACAGTGTCTTTATCAAGTACCATTGACGAAAATTTTGCGGGATGACAGTATTGGCGCGACTTTCTACGCGAGTTCTTCCGGCGCAAAATCATCGACTTCGATCACTGCTTTTCTCGCTTTTTCCGCCGCCAATAAAATTGCCATATCGGCATCGGAAATGATGCCTTTCTCCAGGGCCGCCCTGCCCTGTTCTACAAGTGTCTCACCTTTAATTAGCTTATCGTGCTCAGCGGTCTTAATAATTTTTTCAATGGGCTCGGCTGCAATGACTTTTTGTAAAGCATCTTCAATTAAGGCCAATATTTTATTTGTCACAGCGGTCCCTTCCGTTAAACGTGTACGAGTTGCGGTGGGTGCTAACAGTAATTGTGCTGCTTTAACTCCAATCTTATCGTCCGGCTTAGTAAAACGCATGCCGGCTGGAAAAATGATAAATCGTAAAAAACGCGCTAACCAACGATAAGGAAAATTTGTTAATACTCCGTCAAATGCTTCTTGAATTTCAAATAAACACGTTAAACTTGCCCATTTGACGATAGGCAAGTCTTCTGCATGATGTCCTTGATCTTGGTATTGTTTCAGCACGGCAGAAAGTATATAGAGATAACTTAAAATATCGCCTAATCGTGCAGAAATATTTTCTTTGCGTTTTAACGAACTGCCTAATACGAGCATCGAAATATCAGTCATTAAAGCAAAAGCAGAAGCAAAGCGAGTGGCTTGTTGAAAATAACGTTTAGTGGCACCTTTGGGTACTTTGACAATTTTAGCGCTCGTCAATCCGAGCAATAGAGTACGGAAAAATTGGCTGATCGTAAAACCAATATGCGCGATGACCGTTTTATCAAAATCATGTAATCGTTGGTTTTCATCTTCAAGCAGAGCCGCATTAAATTCGGCTAAAACATAGGGATGGCAGCGCATAACACCTTGGCCAAAAATAATGAGATTGCGCGTCAAAATATTAGCGCCCTCTACGGTAATCGCAATCGGCATGGATTGATAAAAACGCGCGAGATAATTCTTAGGGCCTAAACAAATGCCTTTTCCGCCATGAATGTCCATGGCATCAATAATAACTTGACGTCCAAGTTCGGTGACATGATATTTAGTGATAGCAGATGCCACGGCTGGCTTTTCACCTGTATCAATCATGGCTGCGGTGAATGTACGTGTTGCATCCATTAAGTAAGTCAATCCAGCAATGCGGGCCAATACGGCTTCAATGCCTTCGAACCGGCCAATAGACACTTTAAATTGACGACGAATACGTGCGTATGCGCCCGTCGTAAATGCCACCATTTTTCCACCACCAATAGCATTAGCAGGCAACGAAATAGCACGGCCCGCTGCTAAACATTCCATGAGCATTCGCCAACCTTCTCCCGCCATGGCGGGCCCGCCGATAATCCAATCCACAGGAATAAACACATCATTGCCTTGAGTCGGCCCGTTTTGAAAAACAGCATTACAAGGAAAATGACGTCGGCCAATGGTAATGCCCGGCGTATTTCTTGGAATTAATGCACAAGTAATGCCGAGATTTTTTTGGTTTCCTAGTAGATGCTCAGGATCATACAATTTAAAAGCTAAACCAATGACGGTTGCAATGGGCGCCAAGGTAATATAGCGTTTACTCCACGAAAGCCGTATTCCTAAGACTTTTTTCCCTTCATGTTCTCCCCAACAGACAATGCCTTTATCTGTCATGGCCCCTGCATCGGAACCGGCTTCTAATCCGGTCAATGCAAAACAAGGTATTTCTTCACCTTTCGCTAATCGAGGCAGATAATAATTTTTTTGTTCTTCCGTGCCATAATGCAGCAGCAGTTCAGCAGGCCCTAGAGAATTAGGCACAGCGATGGTCGATGAGACCGATGTACTGATGCCTGAAACCATCGTTAATATTTGCGAGTGTGCATAAGCTGAAAAGGCTTTGCCGCCATATTCTTTAGGAATAATTAAGGCAAAGAAACCTTCATCTTTCAGAAATTGCCACATTTCGGGAGGCAAATCCGCTAAATGATGAGTGATGTCCCAATCATTAATCATGCCGCAGAGTGTTTTCACCGGCCCTTCGATAAAATCCTGTTCTTCTGCTGTCAGCACGGGTTTGGGATAGGCTAATAATTTTTGCCAATTTGGATTGCCTTGAAATAATTCGCCTTCCCATCCTACGGTGCCAGCAGCCAATGCTTCGCTCTCGGTACGTGACATCGTTGGCATGTTCTTGCGGTAAAAATTCAATAAAGGACGTGTAACCAATCGATAACGTAAATTTTTTGCGTATAAGGGAGCAAAGAGGATGGCAAAGATCAGCCAATAAAGACCTAAAACCCAAGGTGCTGTACCACTAAGGAAGGTAAGGAACACTAAAAATAGCGTTACTGCTATCGTCCAAATAGATAATGCCGCCCGCTGATAAGCGAGCGTACTCACAACACCCAAAAATGCTAGAAGCCAAAGCCATCCCATTGTTAACATCCCTATCCTAATAGTTCATGTTCTTTTGCAACGGCGTAAATACCCGGTGCATTACGCAAATAACCTTTATAGTCTAATCCAAATCCAAATAAAAAGCGGTCTTCCGTATCTAAACCAATAAAGTCAGGCTCAAAATTGACTCCCGGCTCTCGTTTACGGATTTTATTCACGATAACAGCGGAGTGAATTGATTTAGCATTAGCTTGTTTACAATAGTCAATAATAGCAGCCAAGGTCAAACCACCATCCATAATATCATCAATTAATAAAACAGCTCGGTTTTCTAATGATTGTCGTGGTTCAACCAACCAATGTAGATCACCGCCCCGTATTTCATTCCGATAGCGTGTTGCATGAATATAATCAATTTCCAATGGAAAATTTAATCGTGTCAGTAGATGTCCGCCTGGAATGAGCGCGCCTATCATGACACAAAGCACTAGTGGATTTTCATCTTTTAATTTTTTAGTAATAGCAACGGCCATCTTGTCCAACGCATTGTTGACTGCCTGTAAATCATGAATACAATCTGCTTTGTCAAAAATAGTTTGGATAGTTTTATTATTAATTGTGTTAGTAATAGTGTCCTTGTTTTCTAAATTAGTGTTGAACATGCTTTTCTCCATCGGATGTATAAAAAATGATTAATCGACCGCCAAGCGTCATTGTCATCCTGAGCGAAGCGAAGGATCACTCGAATTTTAGCAGATCCTTCGCTTCGCTCAGGATGACAGCCTGCGCATCAGATTTAGGATTATACACTTTACATTGTAAATGAGTAGAATAGTCTATTTTAAATAAGGGCCCTCCATGAGCGACCATAGCAATCTTAGCAGTATTCGTGATTTTTTACGTTGGGCAACCAGCCGTTTTAATGAGGCCGGTCTGAGTTATGGCCATGGTACAGATAGTTCCTGGGACGAGGCGGTGGCATTAGTGTTGTCAGCGCTTCATTTATCCCACGACGTGGACCGCAGCGTACTTGACGCTCGCCTGACCCAGACGGAGCGTGACAAAGTGTGCGAGTTGATTGAGCGTCGTGTTTCTGAACGCGTGCCAGTGCCTTATCTCACGCATGAAGCCTGGTTTGCGGGTTTATCTTTTTATGTGGATGAACGAGTATTGGTTCCACGTTCACCTATCGCTGAATTAATTGAACATCAGTTCCAACCCTGGGTCGACCCTGATCAAGTACAGACTATTTTGGATTTATGTACCGGCAGCGGTTGCATTGCCATTGCGTGCGCAAAAGCATTTCCAGACAGCGAAGTCCATGCCAGCGATATTTCTACAGATGCCTTAGCAGTAGCTAAAATTAATGTGTTACGACATGAAGTAGAAGACCAAGTCATTTTGCACCATGCCGATATTTTTACTGATGTCCCAGAACTGAAATATGACATTATCGTGAGCAACCCACCCTATGTCGATGCAGCCGAAATGGCTGCTTTGCCTGCAGAATATCATCATGAACCCCGTTTAGGATTAGCTGCAGGAGAGGATGGACTAGACATTGCATTAAAAATTTTAAAACAGGCACGCCATTATTTAAGTCCACACGGTATCTTAGTAGTAGAAGTAGGAAACAGCGAACATGCCTTAATCGAAGCATTTCCTGATGTTCCATTTACTTGGCTAGAGTTTCAGCGGGGTGGTGGTGGAGTGTTTTTATTGACGGCTGAGCAGTTGGATTTTCTTCATTAAAGTTTGTCAAGCCTAATTTTTTAATGGTACCCATTGGAAGAAATAACCGTCGATTGTTATCAGGAAATTCAAAAAATCCAAAATTTTTATAAAACATTACCGCTTTTTCATTTTTGGCATCGACGATTACAGCGACGCTACCCAGTTGAGTACTAACACCAAGGCTTCGCTTAAGCGCATCAACTAATAAATGATGGCCAATTTCTTTTCCATAAGATTCCTTATCTCTTGCTAATCTACCTATTAAAATTCCAGGCAAAATCGGATAACGTGGTAATTTTCTAATAATATCTGCGGGCAATTCTCCAGCCATAATTCCGATCGATGAAAGTGTGTAATAACCCAGAATATGATTAGAACCATGTGCAGTCAAGACATATGAAACGGCTACATTTTTTTTCATGTCTTGTCCAGCTTGAATTTTCAGATAATCATTTAAAACATCAATGCCACAATCAAATTTATCTTTAACATGTTTTTTTTCTAAATGTGTAATGACATATTTAGAAATACTTTTGCCTTGATCACTCATTTAGAGATAACATCCTTCTTATATTTTTTAGTTGCCGCCAATAATTTATTGGATGGGCTAGGCGCATTTAATAATGCACGAATAAAAACTTCGCGATCCTTAACAGATAAATGTAACTGCTGATATTCTTGTATAACTCGAATTGCTGCTTCATAAGCAGAATTGATTACAAAGTCAGTTAAACTCCTACCTGACAAATCAGCCGCGTTTTTTAATACGCTTTTTTTATCAGCGCTAATTCTCGCTTCAAGCCTTTCAATTTCTGTTGTATTTTTGATAGCTAAATGTGCCATATAGTTAACCCTTTTGATCGTATGATCATATTATACGGCAAATTGCCGTATTGTCAAATTTAAATCTTTCACTTGGCCCAAGGGTATGGAAGCTGCGAGCAAGTGTCACTTTAGATCGACTTTTCAAAACGCCTTTTCTTTTTGCATTTGTTCCATTACGGGTATGCAGTGGACATTAATCGATTGGGATATTATCAGTTAAATCAGATGGTTGCTATAGATTCGCGTGGGAGGGGAGTTACACAACGCTGATTGTGCCAAATATAGACTATACTTTGAAAGCAGTCCTAGCAATGATCCATCAATACGAGGAAGGGTTATTTATTATGATGCGGAATAGGAAGCATCCGGCAAAAATAAAAGCCACAGCTGAAGAAATTCAGGAAGCAGATTCTTTATTAAGATCTATGAAGAGGGGATACGGGCAACCTCGAGACTTCAGTCATCAGATTAGAGACGCATCACCAGCGGTTGTCGATCTGATTTTGGTTTACAGCTATACACATTTTTACGAAGACCTATACTACAAACGAGGAGTGCTTCACCTATTGAATGAAGCTAGCCTCCAGATATTAATTGAAAAAGCTTCACCAGAAGCTGTTAATTATTTCATTTGTCAGTTAAGAACTAAGCTACATTATGAGTCTGTAGCTGACTCTATACTGGGAGAGGTTTGTAGGCCTTGGATACCAGTCAAGATTTTCGATCAATTGATTAGTAAAGCATCGGTTTTCGCATTATGCACCGCAATGCTAAGAGGAAAACGTTCATCTTTTATAAACACTTACGGAGTGGATACGACAAGACAAAAGCTATTTACGCTTAAACAAAAAGCCCCCTTCATGGAGCTGCTAGTAGAAAGGAAAGAGTATAATAACGATGATTTTAAGAGACTCTTTAATGAGCTCTATACCGTCATTTTTCTTGACAATCAATTAACCAGTGGCACTCCATCTTGGGACGATTGCCGATTATGGCTCAATTGTTTGTACGAGGTACAGAAATCTAATTCATTAACGACAAAAGATGAAACGACAAACAATCAAATGGAAGCTAGTCTTATGTTTTTTAATTGGGCTATTTCATTCAAAGAAAAAGATACCAAAAAAGGAAATCAATTTAAAGAACAAGCAATGAAACATGCTATGAACATCACTTCTCCTGTTGGATTATCTATCGACCACAACCTTTTAATTTATGATTTTTATAAAATGAAATCACAAGAGCTCGATGGATTGCCCTTTTTGAAGGAAGCGGCTATGGCCTGTCGAAAAAACAACATAACAGATCATCCTGCTTATATAGAGTTTATGGCAAAAATGTCATCGGTAAGTGAAAAAGAAAATGATGATTGGCTTGCAACAGCAGAAGATGAAAAAAAGGATGCTGTACAAAAAATTGAAAAACAGTATAAGGACTATAAAGGGCATATAATAAAAAAATATATAGATCATGTAGCAGAGTCTCTCCGTCAACTTCAATCGGCTGCTCAGAACGAAGATAAAGAAACAAAACAGACAGTTCACGCTTTAGCAAAGTCAATTAGCGATGCATTGATACAAGCAAGACTTTCTATTGATGCCATAAAAAATGAGGACATAGAAAAGAAAGAAGAAGTCATGAACACCGTATTGAAAAATTTAAAAACCTGTTTCAATCAGCAAGATGCAAAGATACAAACATTAAAAACAAATAAATCAATATTGCCTTTTTTAAAAAATCTAGCTGTTTGCATTGCAACAATTCCTGTTTTTGGTGCGGGTTTTGTTTACGCAGGTGTATGGGCTACCCATTATGCCAAACACAAAGAACATTTACGATTTAATCGTCCGACTACCAAAGAAGCAAAAACTTTGCAGCAGTCGCTTAAAAAGTTTTCCTCTGGAAAATAAAAAAAGGATTAAAGAGCTGAAGCGAGCGCTCAAATTATTATAGAATGGCCACTTTTATCTGCCCTGACTTTCAGTCCTTAATCTTCGA
>JAHFSI010000019.1:12484-27010 GCA_023265835.1 Legionellales bacterium | reverse complement strand
CGTAAATGGCATGCTCTTGAATTTGGAAACATGGCAATGATAGCTATTAACCGGCGATAGCACGCCCGTTAAATTAATCATCATGGATTGGCCCGTTAGGGTGCCGTTTTCTAAATTGCAGAAATTGTTTATTTTTGCATAAGGCCCAAAAGTAAGGCTGGATACGGTGATTCGATAGGTATGGCCGTAGGTAAATGCCAGCCAAAAATTACTTTCTTTTAAAATATCAAATTGATAAGGAAGCACACGTCCCGTATCAACGTCTCTTATAATCAGCAACCAGGAAGGAGTGCCATATAAGGTGCGAAAATGGGTATTAATTTGTAAAACTTGGCCAACTCCATCATTTGCTGCAGCAGTGTTAAGCATAAGCACTAGAGAAATCAGTGATCCTAGCCAAATTTTCATAATGAGCATTACCTGAAAAACTCAGTCTGTTCATTATATCATGCTGGGCGCGTTGTAATTGTTCTTATTATTTGCAAAAGAACTAACAAAAATAAGATGGAAAAACAAATCAATGACCATGCAGCTAAACTTAAATACAAAAACTCCAAACCTGTCTGAGAACATTCCATCCCTCCCTGCCAAACTTGTATGAGGGCTTCTTTAACAGGAAGGAGTTTAAAAATATAACTTAAATTTGCACTGCAATCGCCGGAACTAATGGGTGGTGATAGTTGTAACCAGACCTGCCGGCCGGCAAATAACAGCCCGGAAAAACTTGCTAACAGCCCTAAAAAACCCAAACACAAGTGTCCCCATTTTGCTAATTTTACTGTTGCACCAATAATAAAAATAACCCCTAAGGCCAGCATAGACATGCGTTGCAATAGACATAACGGGCAAGGAGCCATATTTCTATAGATTTGTAAGTAAAAAGCGCCGCTTAACAATACGGCAATTAAAATAAGCCCTAGCCAATAAGTAAAACGTAATGGGTCGCTTCTCATAATCATTCCTTCTAGTTTTGTTCTAATAACCAATTTTGTAAAATTAATTGCGCGGCCACACTGTCAACTTGGCCTTCCTGTAGTGCCTTATATCCTCCTTGGTTAAACAGCCTTTCGCGCGCGTCTTTTGTGCTAAGTCTTTCATCCATGCCATAAACAGATAATCCATAACGTTGCTTCAGTTCGTTGCTAAAAGCTTGCGCTGCTTGCGTTAAGGGTTGTTCAGTGCCATCCATGTTAAGCGGGATGCCGACAACTAATGCGTCAGGTTGCCATGTTTTAATGAGTTTGTTAAGTATTTCCCACTGAGGAATGCCTTGATTTGCTTTGAGGGTGGTCAAGGGACGAGCGGACTTGGTAATGGTTTGGCCCACTGCGACACCTATGCGTTTCATGCCAAAATCAAAACCTAATACAATTTTTTGTGTCTGTTTTTCCATCTTAATGCCCAGAAGCAGCGTCCCAATTATCGCCTAGACCTATTGAAACTAATAAAGGAACTTTAAGTGTTGCCGCATCCATCATACAGGAGCGGACTTTATCCATTAAGATCTCCGCTTCCGCTTCGGCCACCTCAAATACTAATTCATCGTGTACTTGCATGATCATTTTGGCATTAATCGAATTTTTTTGCAGCCAATGGTCTATTGCAATCATCGCGCGTTTGATAATGTCTGCTGCAGAACCTTGCAGCGGTGCATTAATGGCGGTTCGTTCTGCTGCTCGCATCCGCATTACTTGACTGGAATTAATTTCAGGCAAATAGAGCCTTCGTCCCCACAAGGTTTCAACATAGCCTTGTTGATGGGCCGTTGCGCGTGTATTTTCCATATAAGATCTTACCCCAGTATAGCGAGTAAAATAACGATCAATATAATTTTGTGCCGCATCGCGCTCTAGGCCCAATTGTTTTGCTAGACCGAAGGCGGACATACCGTAAATTAAACCAAAATTAATGGCTTTTGCGCTGCGTCTTTCGTTGCTTGTGACTTGTTCTAATGGAATGCCCAATACTTCTGCTGCGGTGGCACTATGGATATCCAAATTTTTTGAAAAAGCCTCTAACAAGCCGGGATCATTTGAAATATGCGCCATAATACGTAACTCTATTTGCGAGTAATCTGCGCTCATTATTTTATGGCCTTTGGGGGCGATAAAAGCTTGTCTTATTCGGCGGCCTTCTTGCATGCGTACTGGAATATTTTGTAAATTGGGTTCAGAAGAAGATAAACGCCCCGTTGCTGTACCGGTTTGATTATACGATGTGTGGATACGATGTGTTATTGGATTGACTTGCTCAGGCAATTTTTTAGTATAGGTTGTTATTAATTTATTTAATCCACGATATTCTATAATCAGTTTTGGTAAAGGATATTCTAAGGCCAGTTCTTGTAATACCGCATCTGCTGTTGAAGGTTGTCCGGTAGGTGTCTTTTGCAAAACGGGTAAATTTAATTTTTCAAATAAAATCTCTTGTAATTGTTTAGGAGAACTTAAATTAAAAGGAGCGCCTGCGAGTGCTACGATTTCTTGGTCAAGTTCGTTGGAGCGTTTTTCTAATTCCGTGCTTTGTTTTTTAAGCATTTCCACATCAATTAATACTCCGTTTCTTTCCATGCGCGCCAACACAGGGACAAGAGGCATTTCAATTTCTTCTAACACCGATTTGAGCCCGGGTTCTTTTAGTAATTTAGGCCAAAGTGTTTGGTGCAACTGCAGGGTGACATCCGCATCCTCTGCTGCATAGGTCGCGGCCGTTGCGACAGGCACCTGATTAAAGGTAAGTTGTTTGGCGCCTTTTCCTGCGACATCGGTAAACTGAATGGTACGCCAGCCTAAATATTTCAGCGCAAGTGAATCCATTGCATGGTTTGAGCTGTTGCTGTCTAAAATGTAAGATTCCAGCATGGTATCGTAAGCAATGCCTTGTAGTTGTATGTCGTGATTGGCCAGTACTTCAAGATCATATTTAATGTTTTGTCCTATTTTTTTGATGGCTGGATTTTCAAGTAAAGGTTTTAATTGTGCTAACGCAATTTCGCGATTGAGTTGGGTCGGGGCATCAGGATAATCATGTGCGAGTGGAATGTAGGCTGCTTTTCCCGGCGTTATTGCAAAAGAAACTCCGACGATTTTCGCTTCCATATAATTAAGGCTGGTCGTCTCTGTATCAACTGCTATTAATTCGGCTTGTTCTAATTTTTTTAACCATGCTGTTAAGGCGGTTTGTGTTAACACTGTTTCGTAATTCGTATATTTATCTTCGATGTTAACGGGTGCTTTTTCTAATAAGGCATTTAACCAATTTTTAAATTCCATTTCTTGAAAAATTTTTTTTAGCAATTCATTGTCCGGCGGTTGACGTTTTAAATCCGTTAATTGAAATTTTAAAGGAACGTCTAATTGAATGGTGGCAAGTTTTTTTGCTAAGGGAAGCTGGGCCAAAGAGGCACGTAAGTTATCGCCTACTTTTCCTTTGATTTTTTCAGCATTCGCAATGATATGATCGAGTGATCCGTATTCTGAGAGCCATTTTACTGCGGTTTTTGGGCCGACTTGAGGCACGCCTGGAATATTATCGGAGGTATCACCGACTAAGGCTAAATAATCGATGACTTGTTCGGGTAGGATGCCCATTTTTTCTTGTACTGATTTAGGGTCTAACAGCGTATCTGTCATGGTATTGACTAGCGTAATGTGGGCATCAACCAGCTGCGCTAAATCTTTATCGCCGGTGGAAATCAATGTTGGGCGTTGGACGTTGGAAGCAGCTTTAGCCAGTGTTCCAATCACATCGTCCGCTTCAACACCTTCTTGCACAATCAAAGGCAATCCAAGGGCTTGAATAATGGCGTGAATGGGTTCTATTTGCTGCACGAGTTCAGCGGGCATTTCTTTTCGATTTGCTTTGTAAGCGGGGTATAATTCGTCTCTAAATGTTTTGCCTTTTGCATCAAATACCACAGCGATATGGTCTGGATCATACTCGGTTAATAACCGGCGTAGCATATTGATGACGCCATAGATGGCGCCGGTGGGAAAGCCTTTTGAATTGGTTAAGGCGGGCATGGCGTGAAATGCGCGATATAAATAAGACGAGCCGTCTACCAATATGAGCGGTTTTTGTGTCACGATTGTGGTCCTAATAAATGGGTTGTTGAGATGGCTATCACATTGGGTTTAGCGGTTATTAATCAGAGCTTGCCTAGCAATTCCCTCTCCCGCCAACAGTCTATACAAAAACAGAGGTCTTAATTGCGGGAGAGGGTCAGGGAGAGGGAAAGCCACGTTTTTACCTAAATAATTTTTAGCCCCTGTTTTTCATGCTATTGCTAATATGTGTTTTCTTTTTCCCTCACCCTAACCCTCTCCCGCACTCAAAATTCGTTTTCTAATTAATCCCTAGGGCGGGAAGAGGGAATTTCTAAGCAATTTCTGATTAAATTCTGGTTAAATGGTGCTAAATTCAATGCAATTGCCTTGGTCACTGAGGATAGCATATTGTTGTGGCTTTGTGGTATGGCTGACGAATAAATATTCATCGGAAGCGACGGCTGTTTTTATATTATTTTTCTTTATCGACTGGGCCTGGGGGAACGTGGTGGTTCTTGTGAACTATCAGCTTTAGCTTCAACTACATTACCTCTTAATTCTGCTATAATTTCCCTTATCTGCTTCTTATGAGTAGAATGGCCCATTGTAGACGGATTATAACGGCTCTCAATTTCTGTAATTAATGTTTGCCTATCGTTATCGGAAAGATTCTCTTTTGCTTCTTTTATTTTCCTTTTAAAATTTTGTGCTATCTCTGTGTCGGCTAAAAGTGAAATACATCTTTTTAAAATCTTAATATCAGGGTTGCTCTTTCCATATTTTTCTAGCTCTCCCAAAGCTTTTATTTCTTCTTCTCTTCCCTTTTCTACACCAAGCTTCTTTTTGGCTTGATGTTGTGCCGCTTGATCTAATTGCTGGTTGATAGTGTTAGTTGTATGTGTAATTGTTACTGCTGCTTTTTTTTCAGCACGACCTTGCCTTTTTATTCCTCGATTTTTTTCAAATTCAGCATAACGATTCGCAGCTACATGGTCTCTTCGGGCGGAAACAGCTTGTTGAATTCCTACGCCCAATGCGATAACGCCTACACCAATACCAGTACCCACTATAGCATTTGCGGCTACAATTCCCGTAGCTGCTGCAATAGACGCTACTGTTATGCCTCCAATAAGCGGTGCACCAACCAATGCGCCTATGCCTGTTGCGCATAACCCTGCGCCTATTACTAAACCAATAATGGCCGCTATTGTTTTAAACCATTTCTTAGATTTTCGTGGATCTTTGGGTACTCCCTTGTTGTAAGAAGCAGTTTTTTTAAACATAACGCCTTTCAATTCTTTCCAGGAAGCAGGCAGTGCAGCTAATGAGTCTTTTTTAATCCCGCTTGCGCCCATTGTGCCGCCTTGAAATCCAGCTTGAGCCGCAACGTGTCCTGCGTTAGCTTGGACTTTTTCTATATCTGATGATTCTTTCGGGCTAAGATAATTTCTTAATGCCTCCACCGCTGTTTTTATACGTGCAAGGCCAGCACGATCTTTTCCGCTTTGGCAAGAAAATACGACAGCAACAAAGGGTTTTGTCTCGTTAGTATTTATTCTATGGACTTCATTTACAGCATGTGCCATTTGGTTAAGGACAGCGACTAATTGTAGGTTACGATTTTCAGGATCCCAGAAAAATCCTGAGCCGCTTCTAAGATCATCATACTTTTGTATTAGATCTTCAAGGTTACTGATTATTCTCATTCTGTCCGTTATTTTAGCAAAATCATCGATGTCTTCTAACTGCTTCAGTTCTTTTCTCGCTTGACTTACCAACCAATCAGCACCGCTCATTTGTCTAGAAGCAATCCCGCCTCTGATAAAATTAAGCGGAACATTTGCTACATGAAAATTTTCTTTACCCTCACTTTTTCCTCTATTAGCCTCTTTAACTCCTCTTTCAACTTGTTTTACTAATCCAGCATCCGCTGTAAAACGACCAAACGGTCCACGTAACGGACTTAATAAAGTAAGAACGAATACATGCTCAGCACCGGTTGATTTTTCTAATTGCTTTATGGATTCATTCGTGGCTTTTTGCTTTCCTGATTTAAGCAAATGGGCAGGTGTTCCAGAATGATAATGATGTTGAATAGTCTCGTTTTTGCCGTTAGTAATATCTACTATAAATTCTTCACCAGCATTTCGTATACCAGGAAAATATTTTCTTAGCTGTGTAGGAATCATTTTTCCATCGAGTACATCTTGGGCGTGTTTTTTTATTAAAAATTGAATGTGGGGTTTTTGGGTATCAAACCAAGCAATAGATCGTTTTTCTACTTGGCCTCCTTTAGTTATCGCTACTAAATATTTAAGATCTTTAGTTAATGTATCAGACATGTCACCGCGTACAGGAATATCAATTTGATATATCTCTTTTTCTTCTCTATCAACAGTAACTTTCGTTTTTGTCGCGACACTTATGGTAGGATGATCAAAATTGCAAAAATCGCGTACTTCTGCTAATTGTTCTCTAATTTTTTTTTCAGGGAACTCTTTTTTTCTGCTTTCTGGAATTGATTTAATTATTGCAGGGATAATTTTTTGATTAACAAAAAGTTGAAAATCAATTTCAGCGTCTTTGCTTTCTTTAATTTGATCTAAAAAATTATTTAGGTCTGATATTAATTTATCCTTCAAATCAAATTCAGGAATTTCGTTTGCTTGTAGTAATTTTATTGCAGCACTGGCATAATTAATTCCCATGATAGCCCAATCATGATAGGTATCAATAGTGTTAGCTTGTCGCTCTCGTGCATCACGAATTAATACTTGATAGCCTTTAGGCGTAGTACGATAGGATGAGATTATTCCCTTGCTAAGATCTTTATCTATGCATAGTTTTTGAATAGCTTTTCCAAATTCTCCACGCAAAATAAAATCAGAAACGTCTCTATCTAAATAATCAACTTCTCTTAAATCGGTATCTTCAATAATTGCATCATAAACAATGATGCGATCGACTGATGTTACAGGAGCGACTGATAATAATTTAGATTCTTTTGATTCAGCAGGATGTGCTTTGACTTCTTCTTTCTCTTCCTTATGCTCAACGACTTCTTTTTTCTCTTCTTCTTCCTCTTGCTCGCGCCCAATGGGTTCTTCATTCTCATGACCTTGCAGTAATGGTTTTGTTAAATCTGTAGAAGATGTTTTTTTTCTCGGTCTCATAACACAACCCCTCCCGATTCAAATATTCCAAGCGAATAATAAAATGATTATGCCTTGAGTATAGGATACTATTTTGAGTTGTGTGATTTTTAGTATAATCAATGGATTATGGCTGTAGGGCTGTCATCAACGACAAATGTAATAGCTATGATGAGCTGATGGTGGTGTCAGTTTAAGAAAAATAATGAATGTATTTATTCCCCCCTTCCTGACCTTCCCTCTGAGGGGGAAGGAAAATTCTAAGTTTCTTCAGTGATAATTAGGACATTCCTTCCCCCTCAGGGGGAAGGTCAGGAAGGGGGGGTAAATATTCATTATTTTTCTTAAATTGATGCCATTAGACTAGCTAATACAGTTTTTTAGAAAGTTATTGATTCAATAAAACACGCACTTCTTCATCCGTCGTTTGAGAAAAATCATCATAATATTGGCCGACGGCGTAAAAATCATCGGTGATTAGAGGGCAAACTAGCTTGTTCACTAAGGAGGCTATTTTTTTAGAGGTTGTTCTTTCAGCCACAGGAACAGCGACTACAATACTAGCGGGTTTTTGCTGATATAATGCTTTGATTGCTGCGCGTAAGGTAGCGCCTGTTGCAATGCCGTCATCTATCAAAATAATTGTTTTTTCTCGTAGTGTAGGAAAAGGTTTTTGGCCGCGATAGTTTAATTCTCGTCGTTGTAGTTCTTTGGTTTCTTCTTGAATAACATGATCAATGGCTTGTTTTGAAATAGAAAGGCTTTTAATGACATCGTCATTAAAAACGATAGTGCCTCCCATGGCTAATGCACCCATGGCCAGTTCTTCGTGGCCTGGAACGCCTAGCTTTCGTACAATGAATATATCTAAAGGGACGTTTAGGCTTTTGGCCACTTCAAATGCGACGGGAACCCCGCCGCGAGGCAGTGCGAGGACGATCACATTGGGTCGATTAGCATAAGCTTGAAGTGCATGTGCTAGTATTTTCCCCGCGGCTTGACGATTGGGATACTTATCCATAGGGCAACACTCCTTATTTCCCAATACAAAAACTCGAAAATATTTTTCCTAACAAATCATCGGATGTAAATACGCCTGTCACTTCATTTAATGCGAGTTGGGCTTGTCTTAAGTCTTCAGCTAGTAATTCAGCGGCGCGATTTTCTTTTAATTGGAGCAATCCATTTTGGATAAAAGTGCTGGCTCGTGATAATGCATCCAGATGTCTTCGTCTTGCTGAAAAAACGCCTTCCTGGGTACTATGAAATCCCATGCTGGATTTGATGTGTTGTTTTAAAAGTTCAATGCCTTCTCCGCTTTTTGCGGACAAAGAAATTTCTGTCGTTTCTTTTTTTTGAATAATAGCAGGAGACTCTTTTAATAAATCAATTTTATTGCGTAGGGTAATGATCTTAGCATGCGAAGGTATTTTTTGAATAAATAAATTTAATTCTGGTACAACAGTATCACTTGCATCAACTACAAATAATATTAAATCAGCGCGTGCTATTTCTGCATGGGCCCTTTTAATTCCTTCTTGTTCGATTAAATCATCGCTTTCGCGTAATCCGGCTGTATCAATAATATGTAATGGCATGCCATCAATAACAATCTGTTCACGCAAAAGATCGCGGGTTGTTCCAGGAATGGCGGTGACTATGGCCGCTTCTTTTCCGCTTAATTGGTTGAGCAAACTTGATTTTCCCGCATTAGGTAATCCTGCAATAACGGCGGTGATGCCTTCACGTAATAAACTTCCTTGTAATGCTTCTTGTTGAATGGTTTGCAGCGTATGATTAATAGTAATTAACTGTGTTTCTATTTGATTGTCTGCTAAAAAATCAATTTCTTCTTCAGGAAAATCAATGGCTGCTTCAATATAAGTTCGTAAATGAATGAGTGCCTGGACGACTGTATTTATTTTTTTTGAAAACTCGCCTTGTAATGAACGCATTGCGGCACGCGCTGCTTGTTCAGAGCACGCGTCGATTAAATCAGCGATGGCTTCTGCTTGGATGAGATCGATTTTATTATTTAAAAAAGCACGTTCGGTAAATTCACCTGGTTTTGCAAGTCTTGCGCCTAGTTTGATAATTTGACGAACCAAGCTATCTGAAATAATGGGACCACCATGAGTATGTAGTTCTACTATGTCTTCGCCTGTAAAAGAATGAGGTGCAGGGAAAAAAATAGCAATTCCGGTATCGATTATATTTTTTGATGAATCGATGAAAGAAGAACAAGTGGCATAACGCGCTTTAAGCGGTTTTGTTACTATTTCATGGGCAATATCTTTGACTAAAGGGCCTGAAATTCTAACTATTGCTATCCCGCCACGCCCCGGAGGTGTAGCGAGAGCAACAATCGTTTCTAATGATCTATTTTGCATTAGCGTGTTTTTTCGGAGATTTTTCTACGCTGCGCATAATAAACCACTGTTGTAAAAATGAAAGTGTGTTATTGACAAACCAATACAACATAAGCCCTGCCGGGAAATTCAGGAACAATACCGTAAATATAACAGGCATTAACATCATGATTTTTGCCTGCATAGGATCCGGCGGAGGCGGGTTTAAGCGTTGTTGTACGAACATTGACAGACCCATTAATAGCGGCAAAATATAGTAAGGATCTTTAATGGATAAATCATGTATCCATAAAATGAAAGGCGCTTGTCTTAATTGTACGCTTTCAATTAATACCCAATACAAGCCGATAAAAACAGGAATTTGCACCAGTATAGGCAAACACCCGCTCATGGGATTCACTTTTTCTTTTTTATAAAGTTCTAATGTCGCTTGGGTGAATTTTTGTTTGTCATCACCAAAGCGTTCTTTAAGCAATGCAATTTTAGGCTGCAATTTTTTCATGCCGCTCATAGAGCGATAGCTTTTAGCGGACAAATGATAGAACATTAATTTAATGACAACCGTCACTAGAACAATAGACCAACCCCAATTCCCCACGACATTATAGATATGCTGCATCATCCAGAAAATAATACCGGAGATAAACCAAAACCAACCATAATCGATAGTTAGTTTTAAACTAGAGGCCACTTTTTCTAAGTCATCCGCAATAGCAGGCCCCGCATATAATTTTGATTGTATTGTTAGAGTTTGGCCTGGTGCAACATTCACTTTAGGGCTGATCATGCCAATCGTATATAAACCATCATTTGTCACACGAGAAAAATAACGTAATGGCATGTTGCTATCAGGTGCCCAAGCACTGACAAAATAATGTTGGATCATCGCAGCCCAACCATCGGTAATCGTTTGGTCTAGGTTTTTTGAGTCCATTTCACTGAATGTGATTTTTTTGAATCGTTTGTCTGGACTGGATATCGCAGCACCAAAATAAGTCGCCGTGGCACTCAGATGATTTTGGTGTGCATTTTCGCTGGAATTTTTACGCAGTAATTGTAAGTACAAGCTTCCATCCCATGCTTGTTTCGATTGATTATCAATTTGATAGTCTACATTGATGGCATATTGGTTACGTTTAAAAGTAAATGATTTTATTATCTTAATGCCTTGCGCATTTTGCCAATGTAATTTGACTTGCATCTCTTGTTGATCAGGCATCAATACATAATTGGTTTGTTCTGTCGTGTAAGTGGCTTGGCCTTTAGTTGTATCGGGTCCTTCAGTATTAAGCAGCCCGCTTTGTGCTAAATAACGTGTATCCGGCGAGTCATTTAATAATAAAAAAGGCTGTGTTGAATGTAATTCACTGGGATATTTAAGTAATTTTATTTGTGTAATATTGCCGCCTAAGGTGTCGATGTCGGCTTCAAAAGTATCTGTTGTAACATGAACAATGGGATTGTTGCTGATGGTTGTTACGGGCGCAGTGGATAAATTGCTTGTTTTGGATTGAGCGGCGGGCTCCGTTAAAGCTGGAACATAGCCATTAGATTGAATAGCGTTATTAGGAGTTGGACGAATTGTTGCGGGAGCATGTTCTTTTTCCCAGGCTTGGTAAAAAAGAAATAAAACAACAAGCAGTGCAGCATATAAACCAATGCGAAGTGATTCAAGTATTTTAGTGGGCATGAGGTATTTTTTCCGGTACAGGGTCAAAGCCGCCTTGACACCAAGGATGGCAGCGTAAAATTCGTTTTAATGTTAAATAACATCCGCGTAAAACGCCATGTAATTTGATGGCATCCATGGCATAACAAGAACAGGAAGGATAAAAACGACAACAATGGCCTAACATTGGGCTTATCAAATACTGATAAGCTTTAAGTAGATTACTCAGGAGTGCGCTAATAATTTTTCCCACAATCGATCTATGCCTTCACGTAATTTTTGCTTGCTTAATTTATCACATTTTTGTCTGGCAATGATAATGATGTCCAGTCCTGTTAGTTTTTCTTGATTCAGCCTGAAACTGTTTCTCAGTATTCGTTTTGTTCTATTTCGTCTTACTGCACTTTTGATGGCACGTTTTCCTATCACAAGTCCAAGCCTGGCATTGGGTTTTTGGTTTGCTTTGAATAAAACTAATAAGCCAGATTGGCTGACCTTATCTGATTTATCAAATAAGGATTTATAGTCTGCCTGGGTAGTAAGTCTATGGCTTCGAGGAAAACTTAAGTTATTTTTCTTCAATTATTTTTTTTATACAGTTAGTTGTTTACGGCCTTTAGCACGGCGTCTGTTTATGACAGCGCGGCCGTTTTTTGTTGCCATACGTGCTCTGAAACCATGAGTTCTTTTGCGTTTAAGTGCGCTGGGTTGATATGTTCTTTTCATGAGATAGCTGCCTTTAACTAATCCTTAAATCAGGGGTGTAATGATAGGTAGCATTTAGGTGCTTGTCAAATTGTTTGATTTGGCAGCCGGCCCGGCTTAATAATATTAAATCTTTATATTATTCCTTATTTTGTAGCTTTTATTTATATAGGCGGGATTTTCTGTGGAAAAGGTATTAATTTTAATTATATTCAGTAAGTTATGGATGTATAAGTGTGTGGAGAACTCAGGTAGCGGTTGTGTTGGAAAATGTACTCATGTGGATAAAAAATGGGAAAAGTTGTTTTTTAAAGGTTATGCACAGACAATGAGGAGTTTGATCATAGGTTGTAAACAGGTTGTTGGGGTAAGCAATGAATTTAACGGAATGGCTAGATTGGATTAAATCGTTACACGGTAAAGAAGTGGATTTGGGGTTGGAACGTACAGCACAAGTGGCTGAAAAATTAGGGTTATTAAAGAAAAATTGCCTTGTGGTAACGGTGGCGGGAACGAATGGGAAAGGGTCTTGCGTTGCTGGATTGGAGGCCATTTTGTTGGAAGCGGGTTATAACGTGGGTGCGTTTACGACGCCTTTTTTGTTCCGTTATAACGAACAAGTCCGGCTGCAGGGGGAATGTGTATCGGATTCTTTATTGTGCGAAGCATTTGAAGAAGTTAGCAAAGCACGCGGCCATATTACGTTAACGCCATTTGAATTTGGAACGCTGGCTGCATTGGTTATTTTTAAAAAAGCGAACTTAGATGTTTGGATTTTAGAAGTAGGAATGGGCGGGCGATGGGATGCGGTCAATGTGATATCGGCTGATATAGCTGTCATTGCAAGTATCGGAATTGATCATGTGGAGTGGTTAGGGAAGACGCGTGATGCGATTGGTTATGAGAAAGCGGGTATTTTTCGGGTCAATCAATTAGCGGTGTATGGAGATTTTCAGCCGCCGCTTTCTGTGCTGCAGTATGCTGCTTCGTTGAATGTGTCGTTGTTTTGTCAAGGACAGCAATTTAATTTTATTGAAAAAGAAAGGAGTTGGGATTGGCGTGGTGCAAAGACAGTGTTAACTCATTTGCCGTTGTCCTCTTTGCTTTTACAAAATATGTCGACTGTATTAATGGTGATTGAATTGCTGCAAGAAAAGTTGCTTATACAACGTGATGCAATAGAGTTGGGTTTAAGAAAAGCAAAACTGCCGGGCCGTATTCAAGTCTCTTCGGGAGAGGACGTTACCCGTATTTTAGATGTGTCGCATAATCCTGCTGCGGTTGAAATGTTAGTAAGTTATTTATCTAAGACGGCTTGCAGCGGTAAGACTTATGGGGTTTTTTCGATGTTGGTGGATAAAGATATTGTTGAAACGATACGGGTTGCAGAGGCTGTTGTGGATTATTGGTATGTGGCGCCTTTAAATTCGGAGCGGAAAGCGTCATTGGAAGTGTTGGCGGATTGTTTTAGGAAATTGAATTTAACGAATGTGACTTTTTATGGTTCTATTAAGGAGGCGGAATGGGCTGCGATGCAGCAAGCAAATTCAAATGATAGGCTTGTTGTGTTTGGTTCATTTCGGACGGTGGCGGAGTTGGTAATTTATCCTATTGTCTCTCACAAAAAGAAACGGCTTATTTTTAATGAAGCTCAATTATTAAAGGGTTTGACGGCTAAAACAGCGCATGCTGATGAAGTCGTTGAGATTGATCATCTAGAATTTAAAGACGATGAATAACTATATTCCAGGTTAACTAACCCTAAGATATCATTGACAGCTCTTTTGTGAGGCGCAGTCCTTGCGCATTCATTTCTACGTTATGTACTCGTAAATAATCTACTGCTTGGTTAGCGAGTTGCAGCGAAACAAGCATGGTCTCCAGATCACGTTGAGCGGCGGGTTTGGTGGTGAATTGGGTCAGGAAGGATTTGCGTGAGTGCCCTACTAGCAAACGTACGCCCAATTGATGAAAAAAACCGGCATTTTTTATTATTTCCAAGGATTGTTCCGCCGTTTTGCCATAGCCTATGCCTGGATCAAAGATAAGGCGTGAAGACGCAATGCCTGCTTTATCTAAATCAGCGAGACGTTGTTCGGCCCATTGATAAACGAGGGCAACCGGGCATTGGTTTAAAGGCAGGTGGTGGTTTTTGTTAACAGGGATGCCTAAATGATACATGAAAACAATATCACAGGAACTCTGTTTGATGACATGAAGCATAGCAGGGTCTTCGAGGCTGCTTACATCATTGATCCAATCGATGCCTAGCGCTAAGGCTTTTTCTGCAACGAGCGCATGACGTGTATCAACACTGATTTTAGGAGGCACAGGGAAGTTTGTTTTTTCGGCTACCAGCTTAGTTAACATGGGAGCTAAACGTGCCCATTCCTCATCTGGATGCAAAGGAATTGCGTTGGGCCCGGTCGCTTCGGCGCCAACGTCCAATATTTCTGCCCCGGTATGGACTAAATGTTGTATATGGCCCCATGCGTCAGACTCTTTTTCTAATAAACCATCCGATGAAAACGAATCAGGAGTAAGGTTAACAATGCCAACCCATTGGGGCGTATCGATACGCTGAG
>JAHFSI010000019.1:0-12474 GCA_023265835.1 Legionellales bacterium | reverse complement strand
CCCCAGGAAGCGGAAAGTTCGCTGGCTGTTCTCCCTTGTAGGGGGCCTGGCAATGGATAGCGCCAGCGGGGCGCTATGTCTGCGAGAGGCCATAATGCGAACGGCCTTTCATGTAAATGTTCATGGGGGACGTGTAACGCGTGGTCATACAGTGTTAAATCATCCCAGGCCAATAAATCAATATCAATGACACGCGGCCCCCAATGTTCTTTTTCGGCGCTTTTAAATTGTTGTTCAATTTTTTTGGTTTGGCGTAGCAGTTCTTGCGGAGCAAGCGTCGTTTCACATCGCAAGGCTAAATTAAGGTGCGGCCGGTCCCAAGCGACCGGTGCATTTTCCGGCAGAAGCGCATCAGAAATATAAACAGGGGATACCTGCAGCACAGAAAAATGGGGGATTTGTTTGATGAGATGAAGCGCTTGGCGTAAATTCGCCAAACGATCGCCAAGATTAGTCCCCAGACCTAGAATAACCAATTAATTTATCTCCATAACAAAAGCTTGCGCCCGCGATAGGAACTTCTGCCGATAATAAAGGTTTTTTAGTCACTTTGACATGGACTGAAAGAGGTTCCGTGCAGACATGCTTTATCAATTGGTAAATCTCGAATGCGACATGTTCTAGCAGGTTAAATGAACGAGAAGAGAGCTTAGCTGTGATACGTTGGATGAGTGAATCATAGCAATAGGTATCATGCAGCTGATCAGTCAAGCAAGCCTGGGGCGGTGTTTGAAAATCAATATCAATATCAAGCCAGACTGTTTGGGGCCGTGAACGCTCAGCGTTGTATGCCCCAAGCAATATGTCAAGCTCGAGCTGATGTAAAGTCATGCGGGCGTAATTTTTCATAAGGATGCGGGTATCATTTTTTTTGCAGAAAGCAGGGTACCTTGGATTTTAAGGCCTTACAAGAGGGGGGGCAGCTCCAATATTGATTAAATAATGCACGATATCAGTAAAATTTCCTTTTGTTGCTGCTAAAGTTGTGTATGGTAATTATAGAGGCTATAATGCCTGTAACAACACCCGCCACGCCTCTCTCTGAAGCGCAACTCTGGCGGGTTTTTTATGCCTGTAGGAAATGAATTATGGAATACCAAAAACCACCCTTGACTTATGAAGCACAGCTAGACCTTCTCATATCACGAGGGTTGCAAGTGGCTGATCGTTTCATTGCGTTAGGTTATTTAAAAAATATTAGTTATTATCGCTTGAGCGCATATTATTTGCCTTTCAAACAAAGTGAAGAATTTAAGCCTAATACTTGTTTCGAAGATATTATGGATGTATACACCTTCGACCGTAAATTACGTTTGCTTGTTATGGATGCGATTGAGCCAATTGAGATAGCGCTACGCTCGCAGGTTATTTATCACTTAAGTCATACATACGGTGCTTTTGGGTACCTAAATGCGAAGAATTTTTCTCATCGATTTAAACATCATGAATGGCTAGCGCATTTAGACCAATTAATTGCAGATGCTACAGAAACGTTTATCTTGCATTACAAGAATAAATATACTTCTAGTACTCATATGCCATTGTGGATGGCATTGGAAGTTGTTTCTTTCGGTGGTTTGTCACGATTATTTAGAGGGTTAATTGGTGCTGATCAGCAAATAATTTCAAAGCAATATGATTTGCAAGACACAGTATTATCGTCTTGGTTACATATGTTGGTTTATGTAAGAAATTTGTGTGCCCATCATGCCCGTTTGTGGAATAGGACACTTACTTTTAAGCCAAAATTACCTGAGAAATCTGCTGCATGGAAAGGTGTTTCAAATACGCGTATTTACTCTGTGTTGGCAATGATGCAATATTTACTGCAACAGATTAATCCTCAATCTACTTGGCGACAAAGGTTGATGTCGTTATTGAATGATTACCCTCAAATTTCTGTATCAATAATGGGTTTTCCTGATAGTTGGCAAGAAAGGTCGATTTGGGTGTAAAGGCTAGGAGGTCAATATGTATTGGGATGTAGTTGAAGTTAAAGTGGCAGAACATTTAATTCTTAATATCCGTTTTTCAGATGGTACAAATGGCCGTGTAAGATTTATGTCACAACACTTAGAAGGTGTATTTGAACCATTAAAAGATCCACGATTCTTCTCTCGGGTATTTGTTGATAATGGCGTAGTTACTTGGCCAAATGAAATTGATTTGGCTCCTGATGCGATGTATCGGGAAATTAAGCAAAAGGGAGAATGGGTGTTGAATTAACGCAATTTTCCTAAATGCGAAGCTCTGGAACCTCCTGACTTCTGCCAAATTTGAAATGTTCGCATAGGATTTTAAGGCCTTACAAGTAGGGCGTGCTCTATTTGCACAAAATAGTGCTGATATGGTACCATTTAGTCCCTGTTAGCAGGACTGACCTTACGTGATATGATCCACTCTCTCTCCCAAAACAGGCATTGTTTAATAAATCAAATTTTGTACAGGCCGTCATTCTGGGGCGAAGCGAAGGGTCCGCTAACATTTCGAGTGATAGTCAAAGGTATGGCGAATGAGTAATCAATATTTAAAACAAATAGTCGATAAAAATTATCAATATGGTTTTGTTACCGCCATTGAGTCGGATACGTTCGCGCCGGGTTTATCAGAAGAAGTCATTCGTAAAATTTCTCAACGTAAAAATGAGCCGGAGTTTATGCTGCAATGGCGTTTACGGGCTTATCAGCATTGGTTGACCTTATCATCGCCGCGTTGGGCGCATGTGAAGTTTCCGGAGATCGATTATCAAAACATTATTTATTATTCTGCACCGAAAGTTAAAAAAGACGGGCCTAAAAGTTTAGAAGAAGTGGATCCTCAATTATTAGAGACGTATAAAAAATTGGGTATTCCTTTGCATGAGCAAAGTCGATTGGCTGGCGTTGCAGTAGATGCGGTATTTGATAGTGTGTCTGTTGCTACGACATTTAAAACAAAATTGGCTGAAGCGGGCGTCATCTTTTGCTCTTTTTCGGAAGCGGTGCAAGAGCACCCAGAGCTAGTGGAGAAATATTTAGGTACTGTCGTGCCTTTTCGCGATAATTTTTTTGCGACGCTGAATTCGGCTGTATTTAGTGATGGTTCGTTTGTTTATATTCCGAAGGGCGTGCGTTGTCCTATGGAGTTGTCCACTTATTTTCGTATTAATGCCGCCAATACAGGACAGTTCGAGCGTACGTTGATTATTGCTGATGCGGATAGTCATGTGAGTTATTTAGAAGGATGTACCGCGCCTATGCGTGATGAAAATCAATTGCACGCCGCGGTGGTGGAATTAATTGCGTTGGACAATGCTGAAATTAAATATTCTACCGTGCAAAATTGGTATCCGGGTGATGAACAGGGACGAGGCGGTATTTATAATTTTGTGACTAAACGCGGTGCTTGTCGCGGCAAGCATTCTAAAATTTCCTGGACGCAGATTGAGACAGGGTCTGCCATTACTTGGAAATATCCTAGTGTGATTTTACAGGGCGATCATTCGGTGGGTGAATTCTATTCGGTGGCGTTAACCAATCATCATCAGCAGGCTGACACGGGCACCAAGATGATACATATAGGAAAAAACACACGCAGCACCATCATTTCAAAAGGAATTTCGGCGGGGTTTGGGCAAAATACGTATCGGGGATTAGTGCGTGTGTTGCCGCAAGCAGATCATGCCCGCAATTATACGCAGTGTGAATCTTTGCTGCTAAGTAATACATGCGGCGCACATACTTTTCCTTATATCGAGGCAAAAAATCCAACTGCCCAAATAGAGCATGAAGCATACACCTCAAAAATTGGTGTCGATCAACTATTTTATTGTCGTCAACGCGGTTTAAGTGTGGAAGACGCCGTATGTATGATTGTGAATGGTTTTTGTAAGCGGGTATTTAATGAGTTGCCTATGGAATTTGCGGTTGAGGCACAAAAATTATTAGAAGTGAGTTTAGAGGGGAGTGTCGGTTAATGTTAATGATTAAAAATTTGCATGCGGCCATTCAAGATGAAAAACAAAAAACGAAGTCTATCTTGCACGGCATTAATTTGCATGTCAGACCAGGAGAAGTGCATGCCATTATGGGGCCGAATGGTTCCGGTAAAAGTACGCTTGCAAATTTATTAGCGGGGCGTGAAGACTATCAAATTACCCAAGGTGAAATGTGGTTGGATGGGCAGAATTTAATGGACTTAACGCCCGAAGCCCGCGCAAGGGCGGGGTTGTTTTTGGCTTTCCAATATCCGGTCGAAATTCCCGGGGTCAATAATATGTATTTCTTAAAAGCCGCTGTAAATAGCGTGCGTAAACATCATCAATTGCCGCCACTGGATGCCATGGATTTTTTAACGTTGATAAAAAGTAAAATAAAAGAAGTGGGCATGGATGAAAAATTTTTGAGTCGCGCGGTCAACGAAAGTTTTTCGGGCGGAGAAAAGAAGCGTAATGAAATTTTACAAATGTTAATGCTTTCGCCAAAGCTTGCAATTTTAGATGAAACCGATTCTGGACTAGACATTGATGCGCTGCAGAGCGTGGCTAAAGGCGTGAATAGTTTGCGTGCTCCTAGTCGTAGTATTGTGGTAGTAACACATTATCAAAGGTTATTAAATTATATTGTCCCTGACGTAGTGCATGTGATGGTAAAGGGAAAAATTATTAAATCAGGCGGCAAAGAGCTGGCATTGGAATTAGAAGAAAAAGGCTATGGCTGGTTAAGCGAGAGCGTGGAGCAAGTATGAGCGCGGTATTAACGTTATCCGCATGGCTTGAAAATGCGTTTGCAAGCACATTGACTGCGTCGCAGCCCTCTTGGCTGCAAGCCTTTCGTGCACAGCAATTTGAAAAATTTCTGCAGCGTGGTTTGCCAACCAAACGGGAAGAATGGTGGAAGTATACGAATGTAGCTTATCTGGAAAAAACTAATTTTGCATTAGCTGCTGATTCAGAAACTTCTGAGCTAGAAAAATATAGCGATTCCACTATTTTGCTGGTGTTTAAAAACGGCCGATTTTTACAGGAAATGTCTGATCTGCAGTTGCTGCCGCCGGATGTTATTTTATTGCCTTTGAGTTCAGCGTTACAAACGCATGAAGAATTAATTAAGCCCTATTTGCTACAAGAGCCAGACGAGCAACGACATCCATTTACTGTTTTAAACGGCGCGTTTATCGGCGAAGGTTCTTTTTTATATATACCGGAAAATTGTGTGGTTCCCTACCCTATTCATTTGTTGTTTTTAAATGCGCAGCAAAATGAGTTTATATCAGCTCCTCGTAATATCATCGTTGCCAAAGACAACAGCCATGTCAAAATGATTGAAGAGCATAGGGGAAACCAAGCCAAAAATTATTTTACGAATGCAGTCACTGAATTGTATGCACAGGCTAATGCTCGTTTAGATTACTATAAATTACAAAATGAGCATGATACTGCAACGCATATTGCTCATATCAATGTGCAACAACAGCAAGACAGTCATGTGAATGCTTTTTTTGTGGATGTCGGCAGCCGTTTGGCGCGGGAAGATTTAACCGTTCATTTACACGAACGTCATGCTACGTGCCATATGCTTGGACTGTATGTTTTAGAACAGGATGAACAACATCTTGATCATCATATTTATGTTGACCATAAAGCGTCGCATTGCACAAGCTCTATGTTGTATAAAGGAGTTTTAGATAAAAAATCACAAGCGGTGTTTAATGGAAAAGTCTATGCACATTCGGGTGCAAAACAAACGAAGGCGCAGCAATCTAACCATAATTTATTATTGTCCGCCGCAGCAGAGGTCAATACAAAACCTGAATTGGAGATTTATGAAGAAGATGTGAAATGTGTTCACGGGGCAACCATAGGCCAATTGGACGCTGACGCTTTGTTCTATTTGCGTGCTCGCGGTATAGAAAAAGAAGAAGCATTGAAAATACTAACGCAAGCGTTTGTAGAAGAAATCATGGATAAAATAACGGATCCTTTTATGAAAGATTATATTCAGCAGAGAACGGGGCACTATGCAAGGGTATAAAAAAGATTTTCCTATTTTAGAACAAACCATTAACGGGAAGCCGTTGGTGTATTTAGACAGTGGCTCATCTAGTCAAAAACCCGCGTGTGTGATTGATGCGATTGCAAGTTATTATCGACATGATCACGCGAACGTGCATCGTGGAATTTATGAATTAAGTGAGCGTGCCACGCGTTTGTATGAAAAAACACGCAAAAAAATACAATGGTTTATTAATGCAGGGCACACCGATGAAATTATTTTTACGCGCGGCACAACGGAAAGCATCAATTTAGTTGCTCAAAGTTATGGGCGCACACATTTTAAAGCGGGCGATGAAGTTATTTTAACTGAGATGGAGCATCATTCTAATATTGTGCCTTGGCAAATGCTGCAAGAGCAGTTGGGCATTCAATTAAAAGTAATTCCGGTCTTAGAGACAGGCGAACTCGATTTATCGGCGTATGAAAAATTATTGTCTACACGCACCAAAATGGTGGCCATTGCTCATGCGTCTAATGTATTAGGCACGCTCAATCCGTTACAAAAAATAATTGAGATGGCCCATGCTGCAAAAGTGCCGGTATTAGTGGATGGTGCACAAGCATTTCCTCATTTGCCGGTAGACGTGCAAGCATTAGATTGTGATTTTTATGCTTTTTCTGCGCATAAGGCCTATGGTCCAACGGGTGTTGGAGTGTTATACGGGAAAAGAGCACTGCTCGAAAAAATGGTACCTTATCAAGGCGGCGGTTCTATGATTGAGCGGGTGTCATTTGCAAAAACAACTTATGCGAAACTACCTTATAAATTTGAAGCCGGCACACCTGCCATTGCGGATGTTGTGGGGTTTTATTCGGCCTTGCACTATTTAGAGACGATTGGCATGAAGGAGATCGCTCAGCATGAGCGGCAATTGTTAGTTTATGCTACAGCGCAATTGAGCAAGGTGCCAGGATTAAAAATAATAGGCACAGCCAAAGACAAAATAGGCGTGCTTTCTTTTGTGTTAGAAGAGGTGCATCCGCATGATATTGGGACGATATTGGATAACGAAGGCATTGCCATTCGGGCAGGACATCATTGTGCAATGCCGTTGATGGAAAGATATAACATCCCTGCTTGCGTGCGCGCCTCTTTTGGTTTGTATAATGCTAAAGAAGACGTTGATGCTTTGGTTTCCGGTATGGAAAAAGTCCATGAGGTATTTAAATAATGTCTGAATTACGTGAATTATATCAAGAAGTCATTATTGATCATGGCAGACATCCAAGAAATTTTGGAAAGTTAGACCATGCTCATTATCATCAAGAAGGATTTAATCCTTTATGTGGTGATAAAATTATTTTGCATGTGTGTGAAAAAGAGGGCTTGGTTACGGACTTGAAGTTTGAGGGCCATGGTTGTGCCATTTCAATGGCTTCAGCTTCATTAATGACAGAATATTTAAAAGGAAAATCAAAAGCTGAAATCCAAGAATTATTTAATCTATTCCATCAATGGATGATGGGAGCAGAGGGGCAACAAGATAAATTAGGAAAATTAGCGGCGCTAGGCGGTGTGCGAGAATTTCCAACGCGAATAAAATGCGCGACGTTAGCGTGGCACACGTTAAAGGCCGCATTAAAAGGTGAGACTCAACGAGTGAGCACAGAGAGAGACACAACATGATCACTTTCACTGAGGCAGCAGTCAGACATATCAAAAAAAACTTAAAAAAAACGCTTAATAGTGTAGGTTTTCGTTTATCCATTAAAAAAACGGGTTGTTCGGGCTACGCCTATGTTCCTGCCATGGTAGACCAAGTGGTGCCGACTGATTTGCATTTTATGGCACAAGAAGGATTGTCGGTTTATATCGATCCTGCTTGTGAAACCTTTATTAAAGGTTTAATCGTTGATTATGTGGCAGACAATAACACAGGCTTAAAACAGAAACGTTTGGTGTTCATTAATCCGAATGAAAAAAATCGCTGCGGTTGCGGCGAAAGTTTTACTATAGAGTGATATAGCATGCTTAAACAAGATACGATAGAAGTGCTGCGTGAATGCAATGCCTTGCTGGTGCCCTCCGGCATTCAAGTCACGATTCAAAAAGGTTCTTTAGTGATGATTACGCAAGCGCTTGGCAACTCTTACACCGTTTATGTGAATGGAAATCTTGCGCGGGTCGCGGGCAAAGATGGTGATGCGTTAGGCATGGTTATTTTGCATGAAGAAGATGTTAATGAATTAGACGGTACGTTGGAAGACAAAGTATGGACTGTTTTGAAAAGCTGTTTTGATCCGGAAATTCCCGTCAATATCGTAGAATTAGGTTTGGTGTATGAATGCCACGTTTTGCCGCAAGGGAAAGACCATGCAGTTGCGATTAAAATGACGTTAACAGCGGCGGGTTGCGGCATGGGGCCGGTGCTGGTTGCGGAGATTGAAAAAAAAGTGCGTGATATTCGTGGAATCAACGCAGTAAAGGTAGAATTAATTTTTGATCCGCCCTGGGACCGAAGCATGATGAGTGATGTGGCTAAGTTGCAGTTGGGGATGTTGTAAAAATGAATATTTATCCCCCCCTTCCTGACCTTCCCCCTGAGGGGGAAGGAAAATTCTAAGTTTCTTCAGTGATAATTAGGACATTCCTTCCCCCTCAGGGGGAAGGTCAGGAAGGGGGGATAAATACCATTCATTAAATCTTTAAATCTTTTTACAAAAAAGAGGTAATCATGACAATAGCTGAAAAAATCAAACACCAAATTGACACCAATCCTATCATACTTTATATGAAAGGAACGGCCGAATTTCCACAATGTGGTTTTTCCGCACAAGCAGTAAAACTATTACATCAATGCGGCGCGACAAACTTCACCACGGTCAATGTGTTAGAAGATCCTGAAATCCGTCAAGCCATTAAAGAATTTTCTAATTGGCCGACCATACCGCAATTATATGTCAACGGGGAATTTATCGGCGGCAGCGACATTATGACTGAAATGTATGCGAGCGGTGAGCTGCAGACTTTAATCAGCGGATGACCTGCTTTGCTTAGCAGATAATTTTTTCCACCAAGAAAGCCGCGGCAAATAAAGCAATAGAAAAATAAGGATAGCAGTGAGAATGCTGACCGTATACATTCCGCAAGCCACGGCCAGTCCAACACCTGCTGTGGCCCATAACGTTGCAGCAGTGGTTAATCCATTGATAAATTTATCTTGACGAAAAATAACACCGCCCCCTAGAAACCCCACACCGGTTGCAACTTGGGCGGCAACCCGTGATGGGTCCGCGCCAATAATACTAAGAGAAACAACACCAAACGCGCAAGCCCCTAAACAAATAGCGCCATAAGTACGTATCCCCGCAGACACACCATGACGTTCCCTTTCCCAACCAATAATGGCGCCCAGCAACAAAGCGATAATAATTCTTAGGATGATTTCTATATTCGTATGAAGGTCCATGTTGTTCATCATCATGATCATTAGCAGGTGCTCCCAGCAAGTTACCTTTGTAGTGTAGCAATACTACAGCTCTAAAATCAATTTTCTCATTTCTTCACATACCTTCTGCATAACATGAATATTGTGAATACAAGCCAAATTAAAATAAAGCATGGCTTGTTGTTTGAAAAGATAGTGCAAATAAGCACGGGTGAAGTTTTTGCAAGTGTAACAGAGACAATCTTTCATAATAGGATTTTCATCCCGCGCAAAGAGGGCTTTTTTATAAGAATTTTGCCATTATTTTCCTCTCCGGAAAATGTTAACCAATCTGCTTGCTTTTCTATCTTCCCACAATATAAAGTTCCATGACGTGCGTTGCGCGTGGGGCCTACACAATCGAAAATATCGATCCCTTTCGCGACGACATCGATTAAATCTTGCGGATTCAAACCAACCCCCATGGTATAACGCGTTTTATTTTCAGGCAGCATGGGCTGTATCCAATCAATGACTTCCATGGTTTTTTTCATATCAAAGCCGATGATTTCACCGCCTATGGCAATACCATCTAAATTAGCCGCTAAAATGAATTGAGTGCTTTGCTCACGCAAATCTGCAAAACTACCTCCTTGAATAATGCCAAACAAAGCTTGTTTGGCACCATAAGCAGAACAAGGGTTTTTTTCATGGTAAGCAATAGACTCGTACAGCCAGCGATGCGTTCTTTCGAGTGCAGCGACCGCAGCTTCTCTGCCCCCCGCTTCCGGCGTGCATTCATCAAAAGCCATGATAATATCGGCGCCAATTATTTTTTGTGCATGGATAGAAGTTTCGGGAGTGAGGTGAATGACTTGGCCAGTATGCGGATGTTTAAAACGCCCTCCTTTTTCATCAATCTTACAAAGATTACCCTTTTTCGACAGACTAAAAATTTGGAATCCGCCGCTATCGGTCAGCATGGGTTTGTTCCAACCCATAAAACGATGCATGCCCCCGACCTCTTGAATCAGCTGCATGCCGGGCGCGCACAACATGTGATAGGTATTTCCGCCTAAAATAATTTGGCTGTTTGTATGGACCAAATCAGCAGGCGTCATCATATTGACAAATGCCCTTGTTGCGACAGGCATAAAAGCAGGCGTTTGAATTTCTCCATGCGGTGTCGTGATCTGAGTGACTCTTGCCGCAAGAGAAGGATGTTTTTTAATCAGTTCAGTCTTGAATGTATTGTGCATTTTGGTTGCCAAATGGGTATTATGTTAGAGTGTCCGCTCTCAAGGATGATACATGAATAAACGTTTTCCAATATTGTTTGGGCTCCTATTATTGGCCTTGGCATTATGGTTGCGCGTTTCCACCATCGATTCTATACAGTATTGGACAGAACGTCTCGATAATTTGACCTATGACATCCAATTACGGGCCCAGATGTTTGCTCGCAAGCACCCTCCTTTAAAAACATCCGTTGCTATTGTAGATATAGATGATGAGAGCATCAAGGCGGAGGGCTCCTGGCCTTGGTCGCGTGCCAAGGTGGCGAAACTAGTGAATCAAATTCAAGCACAAGGTGCGGTTGTTATTGCATTTGATATGACGTTTTCTCTGGAAGAACCCAACATTGCTGATAGAGTATATGATGAATTATCGCTGCAAAATTTAATGAATCCCGTCGTCGATGACGCATTAAAAAAAATAAGGCCTTATTTTGACCAAGATGCGAAGCTGTTAGAAAGCTTAAAACAAGGCGACACCGTTGTCGGTATTATCTTTTTATTGCAACCCTTAGTACAAGGGAGCCTTCCTCCACCCCAACTCATACTGACAACACAAGGAGAAAAAGATTTAGATTTTTATGATATGTCAGGCGTCATAGGCATTAATTCGCGGTTTGATATGAACACGACCAATGTGGGATTCATTAATATTTTTTCAGATGAAGATGGCATTATTCGTCGTGCATCATTATTGGTGAATTACAAAGATGGGCTATATCCATCACTTGCTTTGGAAGCCGTGAGAGTATTTTTATTAAAAAAAATACAAATTATCACTAAAACGTATGGCACGGATATTCGCTTGGAAGGGGTAAAATTAGGCAAAGAAATCATTCCTACCGATGATAAGTGTCAGGTCATTATTCCTTTTCGCGGACAAAGCCATACCTTTCCTTATGTTTCGGCAAAAGATGTGTTACATGATAAAGTCCCCCCCGGGATTTTTGCCGGAAAAATCGTTTTTATCGGTTCAACGGCTATTGGCCTCAATGATTTCAAGCCCACTGCGATCCATAGTGCTTTCCCTGGTATAGAAATAAATGCCACCATTGCGGATGCTATTTTGAAAAATAATTTTCCTCATAAACCTGCTTGGGGACTGGGAGCAGAAGCTTTTTTAATTTCAGTATTAGGCCTGGTTTTAGTCTTTGTGTTTCCTTATTTAGGAGCACGAATATTAACACTGTTGATTTTCTTAATACCCATTTTACTTATTGCTATGGATAATTGGTTCATTAGAAACATGGGCATCATTATTTCTGTTTTTATTCCCATATTACTTTCTATCGCTTTAGCCATGATGAATATTATGTATGGATTTTTATTTGAGGCACGACGTCGCGAGCATCTTAAGGAAATATTTGGTCAATATGTGCCTGAAAAACATATAGATGAAATGTTAAAAGCAAAATCTAGCTATGGCTTGCGGGGGGAGAGTCGCGAAATGACAGTATTGTTCTCAGACATTCGAAATTTCACCAGCTTATCTGAAGGAATGCCCGCTTCGCAAATCAAAGACATGTTAAGTGATTTCTTTACGCCTATGACAGAAATTATTTTTAAACACTCGGGCACGATTGATAAATATGTGGGTGATCTCATCATGGCATTTTGGGGCGCACCACTTAGGGACAGAAAACATGCAGAACATGCATTGAATGCAGCGCTGGAGATGCAGAATGAAGTGGCTCGATTAAAGCATATTTTGGCAGAGCGGCATTGGCCGGAAATTAATATAGGAATTGGTATTAATACCGGCATGATGAGCGTGGGT
>JAHFSI010000102.1 GCA_023265835.1 Legionellales bacterium | reverse complement strand
AGGGCAAACCACATTTTCACCTAAATCATTTTTAACACTCATACTTATTTTTTACGCTATTGCTAATTTATGCTTCCTTTTTCCCTCACCCTAACCCTCTCCCGCAGTAAAAATTCGTTTTCTAATTAATCCCTAGGGCGGGAGAGGGAACGTTCTAAGCAATTCCTGATTACAAAGCAGTCAATTCAATGCGATTGCCATGGCAACCATGGTAAGCATGACAGGATTGGATAAAAATAATTCATTTACCTCAACGCCCTTCGCAAAATCTTCCCTACGTTGGACTTAGGCAATTCATCACGAAACTCAACATGTTTAGGCAATTTATACCCCGTCAAATTTTCTCGACAAAAACGCATCACATCATCCTCAGTCAAACCAGGGTCCTTTTTAACAATAAATGCTTTCACGGCTTGTCCCGACTGCTCATCAGGCACACCAATCACCGCAGCCTCCAACACGCCCGGCATTCGCATTAAAACATCCTCAATTTCATTCGGATAAACATTAAACCCAGAAACCAAAACCATGTCTTTCTTACGCTCTAAAATAGAAACAAAACCATGCGGATTAACGGACGCAATATCGCCTGTCAACAGCCAACCGTCTTTAGTAAATACTTTTTGGGTCTCTAATGGATTTTGCCAATAACCTCGCATCACTTGAGGGCCTTTGATAGCTAGCTCACCTGCTTTTCCTAACGGCACTTCATTTCCTGCATCATCTAAAATAGCAATATCTGTAGAGGAAATCGGTAATCCAATAGTGCCGTTATATGCTTTCAAATTAGTAGGATTAATCGTAACAGCCGGCGAGGCTTCTGTTAAACCAAAAGCCTCCAACAAAGGAACACCTGTCACAGACTGCCATTTTTCTGCAACGGCCCGCTGCACTGCCATGCCGCCGCCCAACGTGATTTTCAATGCGCTAAAATCTAATTTAGCAAATTTAGGATAATGTAATAATACATTAAATAAGGTATTAACGCCCGTAATCACTGAAAATTTAAATCTTGCAATTTCTCTCACTGTTTGCGAAACATCACGAGGATTGGTAATCAACACACTCAAACCACCGATTTTTGAAATAAATAAAAAATTCGCCAACAATGAAAAAATATGATAAAGCGGCAGCGCGGTAATCATAATTTCTTGCCCAGGTTTAAATACTTGGCTAAACCAGGCTTCCGCTTGCAATACATTTGCCACCATATTTCGATGCGTTAACATAGCGCCTTTGGCAACGCCCGTAGTTCCTCCCGTATATTGCAAAAAAGCAATGTCCTGCGCATCAACCGTGACATGTTCTAATGGCAATTTTTCACCTTGCGCTAACATTTCTTTGAAATAAATCGGCGAGGGTATTTGTAATTCAGGTATTTTTTTCTTGATATATTTCAAATAAAAATGAAAGAACCATGCCTTAGCGTGGGGAAACAAATCACCTATTTCAGTCACGATAATATTTTTTACCGATAGCGAAGGAAGCGCTTTTTCAACGGTTGCGGCAAAATTCGCTAACACCACGATCGCCTGCGCAGCGGAGTCCTCCAATTGATGGATTAATTCAGGCACAGTATATAATGGATTGACGTTTACTATGATTAAACCCGCACGCAACGCTCCTAATACAATGATAGGATATTGCAATATATTCGGCAGCATGATTGCAACACGGTCGCCTTTCTTGAGCTGCAGAGTTTGTTGAAAATAAGCAGTGACCGCTTTGGAATAATGATCAAGCTGACGATAAGTGAGAGTGATGCCAAAATTAGAAATAGCGGGCCTGTCACTATACTGATGACAAACGTCTTCAAAAATTTCAACTAAGGAGCGATAAGAATCAGGATTAATTTCTGCTGGTACGCCTTTTGGGTAACTCTCCAGCCAGATTTTTTCCACGGTAGCTTGTTCCTTGCTTGTTGTTTAGAAAATTGCTGCTGCTAAATCCAGTGCGATTGCCGTGTACATTCATATTGGTCGGGACGGCCGGATTTGAACCGGCGACCACTTGCACCCCAAGCAAGTGCGCTACCAAACTGCGCCACGCCCCGTTTTCTTTGCTTTTTATTTTAAACTTTCCAAAATTCCCTCAAGCTCCACAATCAATTGCCCAACCATCACATTTTTTTGCGCCGATGTATTCACCACATCCGCTGTTTGGCCTGACAATTGAGCACGAGCACCTTCAATAGTATATCCATCTTCATACAATAACTTTCTAATCTGGCGTACCATCAATACATCTTCATATTGATAATAACGCCGGTTGCCCCGCCTTTTACCGGGCCGCAGTTTTGAAAACTCTTGTTCCCAATATCGCAATACATGCGGCTTCAAAGCACATAAAGCCGCAACCTCGCCAATAGAAAAATACCGTTTTTCCGGTATAGGAGGCAGCGAACCAAAACTCGATTTCAGTTTATTTATTTTGCCCTGAATCTGTGTCATGTCCTTTCTTCCCTGCATATACTTCCACGCGTGCTCTTAACTTTTGACCGCTACGAAAAGTGACTACCCGTCTTGCAGAAACAGGGATCATCTCGCCTGTTTTGGGATTGCGCCCGGGCCGCTCATCTTTATCGTGCAATTCAAAATTACCAAATCCCGAAATTTTTACTAATTGACCTTTTGCTAATGCTTCACAGATCCGATCAAAAAAAAGTTCTACGATTTCCTTCGCTTCACGCTTGCTCAAGCCAATTTCATCAAAAATATGATTAGCAATATCCGCTTTCGTGAGTGCCATACTTAGCCCCTTAATTCAGCAGAGAACCTCTGTTTAAGAGCAGATACCACATTATTAATGATACCCGCAACCTCTTCATCCAATAGAGTGCGCGAAGTATGTTGTAAGGTCAAGGCCAAAGCAATGCTTTTTTTATCTAGCGGCACACCCTTCCCTTGATAGACGTCAAACACGTTGACTTCCTGCAACAACTCACCGCCCACCTCCAATATTGTATCCTGAATTAATTGCGATGGTACAGTTTGATCTACATAGATTGCAATGTCCCGCCGAATCTCAGGAAATTTGGAAAGCTCAACAGCATGAGGGACTGATGTAGAAACCCAGTCATCCAGCAATAATTCAAATAATAAAACGTGAGTTGTTAAGTCTAGTTCTTGGGCAATGCTAGGATGTAATGCACCTAATACGCCCACATAACGTTCGCCGCGCCAAATTTCAGCCATTTGCCCGGGGTGTAAAGCAGCATGTACACCAGGCTTGAAATGAAATTCATGAGCACACTTAGTCAAATCGATTAGGTATAGAAGATCTCCTTTTAGATCGAAGAAATCTACTTCACGGGCCTTCACGCCCCATTGTTCAGGCAAGGCCGTGCCGCTGACCAACCCGCTAATGACTTTTTGCTGGGCAAAGCCGCCCTCTGCTTTGGACTGCGGCACGAAACGTAATCCAGTTTCAAATAAACGGACACGCGGTTGTTGGCGGTTTTGATTATATAGCAGTGCTTGTACCAACCCAGGCCAAAGGTTAGTACGCATCACCGACATTTCTATGGTAAGAGGATTAATCAGTGTTTTAGGTGAGCAGGCCGGATCAAAAAGCTGCTGATGTTTCGGGTTCACAAAACTATAGGTAATGGCTTCATGATATCCCAAATCACACAGTGTACGACGAAATAGTGACAAGTCCATTGGCGTATTAACACGACCATGAAGCTGTAAAGGTGCAATGGCTTGGCGCAAAGGAATTTTTTCGTAACCATATAAACGAATAATTTCTTCAATCAAATCGACTTCAAGGGCCATGTCCGAGCGATAGACTGGTACGGTGACTTCCCACCCGATGGAATTTTTTTTGCAGGTAAAATTAAGCCGTTTTAATAGCGTTTCAACCATGGCATCTTCAATGGTAAAACCTAAAATTTTAGGGACCCGTGCGGCGCGTAATGAAAGAGTGGTTTGCCGTGGTGAATAGTTTGCTTGTGTTACATCCACAATAGGCCCCGCCTGGCCGCCAACTATTTCTAATAATAACTCCGTTGCGCGTTCTAACGCATTGACTTGCAATGTAGGATCAATTCCACGTTCAAAACGATGAGATGATTCAGAACCTAAATTATATTGCTGACGGGTGCGGGCAATACATTGTGGTTGAAAAAAGGCACTTTCTAGAAAAACAGAGCGTGTTTGTAAGGTCACGCCTGAATCCAATCCACCCATGACACCAGCGATAGCTAAAGGTTTAGTGTCATCAGCAATGACTAAGGTTTGTTGGTTTAATGAAACCTGTTGATTATCTAACAGGGTCAGTTTTTCCGCGGGCGTTGCGAAACGCACTTGAATGTTGCCGGAAATTTTCTGCAAATCAAATGCATGCATAGGCTGCCCTATTTCAAGCATCACATAATTCATGACATCCACAATCGGATTGATATAGCGAATACCACTGCGGCGTAACCGTTCTTGTAGCCAGATGGGTGTCATTGCATCGGCCTTCACTTGAGTCAGCACACGTCCAGCATAACGCGGGCATTCTGAAGCAGCCTGCAGCGTCACAGACAACTTATCTGGAACGGTAGACTTAATAGAAGAACTTGTAGGGTTTTTTAGACGACAATCCGTGATGGCTGCGATTTCTCTCGCCATGCCTTTCACACTTAAGCAATCACCGCGATTAGGCGCAATGGCCACGTCCAGGACTCGATCAGATAATTTTAAAAAGTCCCAAACATCATGTCCTATTGGCACATCCTGGGGAAGTTCAAGTATACCATTAGAATCCTCAGTCAAAGTCAATTCACGGCCGGAACAAAGCATGCCATTTGAAACAACGCCGCGTAATTTACTGCGCGTGATTTTTATATTATTAGGTAATACTGCTCCGGCCAATGCGGCAGGAACTTTCATTTGCGGCTTTACGTTTGTCGCACCACAAACAATAGTGAGTGGCTCTGCTTGGCCCACATTCACTTGGCATACCTGTAAACGGTCTGCTTCAGGATGCTTTTCTACACTGATCACTTGTGCAATCACGACATTTGAAAATTTTTCTGCAACAGGCATTAAGGATTCGACTTCCACACCACATAAAGTCAATTTTTGCGCGATATCGTCCGTGGTTAATGCTGAATCAATCCATTCTCGCAACCATAATTCACTCAGCTTCATATTAAAATTGCCTTAAAAAACGTATGTCATTTTCAAATAAATAGCGTAAATCAGTTATGCGATAACGCAGCATGGTTAAACGGTCTAACCCAGCGCCAAAAGCCCACCCTATATAACGTTCACTATCAATACCCACTGCTTGCAACACATTCGGGTGTACCATGCCGGCACCTAAGACTTCTAACCAACCGGTATTTTTGCAAATTCGGCATCCTTGGCTATCGCAGTTTAAACAGCCAATATCTACTTCGGCGGAAGGCTCAGTAAAAGGGAAATACGATGCTCTAAAACGAACGGGCACGGGTTTTTCAAAAAAAGCTTGTAAAAAAAGTGTTAGGATGCTTTTTAAATCAGAAAAGCTGCTGCTTTCATCTATCATGAGGCCTTCGATTTGGTGAAACATCGGTGTATGAGTGAGATCAAAGTCACGGCGATAAACGCGTCCCATTGCAATAATGCGTAAAGGCGGTGGTGTATTTTTCATTACTCGTATTTGTACTGGAGACATTTGAGTACGCAGCAACGTGTTGTCGGCAAAATAAAAGGTATCTTGCGCCGCACGGGCAGGATGCAAAGGAGGCATGTTGAGTGCCTCAAAATTGTGGAAATCATCTTCAATCTCAGGCCCATCTGCGACAGCGAATCCCATTTGCGTAAACAATGCTTCAATTCTATCTCGCGTTTGTGTTACTGGATGAATGCTGCCTGTAGTTTGACGACGGCCTGGCAAGGTAATGTCTAGAGATTCTGCCGCCAATTGTTGGGCAACTTGGTCTTGCTGTAATAATGCAACACGCTGCTCTATCGCTTCTTGAAGTGCTTGTTTGGCTAAATTAACTTTTTGTCCTGCGATAGGACGTTCTTCAGGAGGAAGCTGGCCCAAGCTTTTTAAACACTCGGTTAATTTTCCTTTTTTACCGAGATAAAGGACGCGGTAATCATCGAGTGTTTTTAAATTATCGGCAGATTGGATTTCGGTTTTGGCTTGGTTGATTAATGTGTCGAGGTCTGTCATTGGGATATCCAAAAGTTTTTAGCGTCCTCCATCTTCCCCTAGCTGAACAACAGAAGAAACCGGCATAATTTAAGCCATCTCACCACTGTCACCCCGCAAAATTTTCGTCCATTGTTTTTAACAAAAACACTGGGTTATCACGAAAATTTGTGCGGGGTCTGGTTGGGACCCCTATAAAATACTCTAAATGGTTTTCTTTAAATTAAAAAATATCTTTAAACATACTGTTACTAAAAAAGCCCTAACCGGATCCCGCACAAATTTTCGTGATAACCCAGTGTTTTTGTTAAAAACAATGGACGAAAATTTTGCGGGATGACAGTGCGCGACTAAGCAGCCGCCAAACCCAATCCTACTCTCGCCTCATTCGCAATCGCCGCAAACCCAGCACGATCACGCACTGCAATATCAGCCAATACCTTGCGGTCAATCGTTATAGCCGCCCGCTTTAACCCATTCATCATGGTGCTATAGCTCAAACCACATTCCCGTGCAGCCGCATTAATACGAATGATCCAGAGTGCTCTAAATTCACGACGACGCACGCGGCGATCACGATAAGCATATTGAGCTGCTTTAATGACTGCTTGATTAGCAGCACGAAACACACGGCTTCGCGCACCATAATACCCTTTTGCTTTAGCGAGCACTTTTTTATGTTTAGCGCGCGCTGTAACGCCTCTTTTTACTCTTGCCATGGTCTACTCCCCATCATGATGTTCGGCATGCATACATACTTCGATGCCTATTTCTGTACTCAATAAACGTCTACGTCTCATTACTTTCTTTCTGGTGTAAGGCAACATACGTGATACAGAACGTACATCAGACGCATCCACCCTGCCAGTCGCACATAAAGCGCGTTTATGTTTGTTCGGCTTCTTGGTCAAGATGTGGTTACGAAACGAACGGCGGCATTTAAAACCACTTGCCGTTGCTCTAAAACGTTTTGCCGCACCACGATTGGTTTTTAACTTTGGCATTTCATTAATACTCCACAACTATATTTATTTTGCTTTCTTAGGCCCTAACACCATCACCATCTGACGGCCTTCCATTTTCGGGCGCTGCTCAATCACACTGATTTCAACTAAATCAGCCATTAAACGCTCCATCAACTTTACGCCTAAATCTAAATGCGCCATTTCCCGTCCGCGAAAACGCAATGTTATTTTCGCTTTATCGCCATTCGA
>JAHFSI010000101.1 GCA_023265835.1 Legionellales bacterium | reverse complement strand
CGGTGATCTGTTACATGTCTGTTCATCCAACGCTGTCATCCCGCAAAATTTTCGTCCTGTGTTTTCAACAAAAAAACTGGATTATCACGAAAATTTGTGCGGGATCCGGTTGGGGCCTTTTTAACAGAGAAGTTGTCATCCTGAACGAAGTGAAGGATCAGCTAAAATTCGAGCGATCCTTCGCTACGCTCAGGATGACAACTTCGCATTATGAGGTGTAATGGGTATATTTTATAAAACAAAAGAATATTTATTAGGGTCGTAACCGGATCCCGCACAAATTTTCGTGATAATCCAGTTTTTTTGTTGAAAACACAGGACGAAAATTTTGCGGGATGACAGCGAGGGGCAAGCACTCACGATACTAAACAGCAACTGCGAATAAATTTATCGGCGACACATAGTTGTTTTCGGAGCATCCTCGTCCGCCGGGAAAAACATTCTTGTAAGCAAATTGAGAGTTGATTCAGGAGGTGCGTGATAACCAAAGCTTACCATTAACTGCAATGTCTTACTTGGCGTGCCAGCGATTACCTCATCTAACAGACCCTTGTCTTTGTATTTATTTGCTAATGCTCTGACAATAGTAGACTTGGCATGTCGCTGTTTAATAGGCGTCTTAGCATGTTCTTCATATAGATCATACAATTCTTGCAAAAATTGTTTTTTTATCTTTTTTCTTTTGTTTTCTCTTGTATGATAGAAGTTCATAAAAAAACAGCATGTTGGTTTCTCATTGCTTTTTATGTCTTGCCTTAATTTCTTTATCGCATCCGAGATTTCTTGACGCATTTCGTCTGTGAAATACGATGCTGTCTGCGGCTTAGTAGGATTAGGGTCTTTAATTTCATCTTTTAGTTCGTTTATTTCAGATTTCTTGAAAAAATCAAAAGAATTATCTTCTAACTGATCACATACTAATTGCCAACTTTCAATAATATACTTTGTTTCACGAAATTCAAAATAAGGAACATCCTTTGGTATATCGTCCTGCGTACACCCACTATATTTTGCAATGCCAAGCCTGGATAGTTGGGTTATATTTTCTTGATTTGGTACCTTTTGCGGTAGGTTTCTAAGTACATGATCACGATCCCCATTTGCAAGGGCAGAAAAAATAGTGCGATTGCATTGATCTAATAAACCAGCGTAAACTAATTCATGTTTTTTAAGAAAAGTACTATCAACATAATTGACGGGTATAAAATATTCCTTGAATTCTTCTTCTTTTATTTGTATAGAAACGGGTATATGCCCAGTAGATGGAATGTTTTTTTTATTTCTAAGAGTTAGAAGAGAACCATGTACTGTATTAGTAACTACAGGCTCTACAGCTAGTTGTTTCTTTTCATTTTTTGCAATCACAAGTCCATCTACTTGTTCTTTAAGCTGTTGGACTTGCTGTCTGAGATGTTTATTTTCTTCTTCAACAGCTTGCACTTTCCCTGCAAACTCATTCTTGTCAATCTTTGCTGCAGCAAGTTCCTCAGCTTGCTGCTGATTTATCTTTTTCTGTTGTTTACTTTCTTCTTCAAATAATAGAAAGCGCTCTTCTAGGTCTTTCACCTCCCGACGTAATAAGCCTTCTGAATCAAAATCTGCTGCTATAGCCGTATTACTTGGGATATGACGGCTTAGTGCGCTTTGTGCAGAAACAGACGGACTAGGAGGAGAAGTAGGATCTCCTTCAGGACTAGGTGTCCGGGTGGGGAAATCAAGAGACTGAAGCTGTCCTGTATTATTTTCTAGATCACTCAACAACGCATCAGAATGTTGAGATTTAGTTAAATTTTCATCAGTAATAGCTTTTACAGACCCGTTACTATCAGGTTCAACTTTAGCAGTCGGCGTACGTTTCTTGGAGAATAATTTATTTCTAAGATTCATATATCTGCATTATAAATAATCAAATATTATCTGGCCTTTCATTAATCATCCTTTCTGGCCGCGCTAACTCCCTGAATTCAGTTTCAGATAAATATCCTAATGCTAAACACGCTTCTAATAAGCTAGTTCCATCATGCCATGCCTTATGTGCAATTTCTGCCGATTTGTCATAACCAATTTTGGGTGTCAATGCAGTGACTAGCATCAATGAATTATGCACGGACGCATTAATTTGCTTCTCATCTGCCTGCAAGCCTTCGATGCAAAAAGCGGTAAACATGCGCATGGCATCCGCTAATATATTGATAGAATGCGATAAGTTATGAATCATTAATGGTTTAAACACATTTAATTCGAAATTACCTTGTGAGCCTGCAATGGTGATGGCGGTATCATTGCCCATCACTTGCACACAAACCATGGTTAAGGCTTCACATTGAGTTGGATTCACTTTGCCGGGCATAATGGATGAGCCGGGTTCATTGGCGGGCAATATCAGTTCGCCTAAACCGCAGCGGGGGCCGGAACCTAACCAACGAATATCGTTGGCAATTTTCATCAATGCACAGGCCAGTGTTTTCAAAGCACCGCTGGCAAAAACAATGGCATCATGCGCTGCCAAAGCAGCAAATTTATTGGGCGCTGTCACAAAAGGAAGTTCGGTCAATCTAGCGATAGTATCGGCAACCAACTTGGCAAATTTAGGGTGCGCATTAAGGCCCGTTCCAACGGCCGTGCCGCCCAAAGCCAATTCATATAATTGAGGCAATGTGCTTTCAATATTTTTTAACGCCGCATCCAATTGCGCCACATATCCAGAAAATTCTTGCCCTAAGGTCAACGGCACTGCATCTTGCAAATGGGTGCGGCCTACTTTGATGATTTTTGCAAAAGCATGTTGTTTTTTAACTAACGCATTGCGTAATTCTTTTAATGCCGGAATTAATTTTTTCACTAACGTTTCTATTGCGGCAATGTGCATGGCGGTTGGAAAAGTATCATTGGAAGATTGTGAGCGGTTAACATCATCATTAGGATGAACCGGATTTTTGCCACCGCGTTTTTGTCCGGCCATTTCTGCTGCGCGATTAGCAATGACTTCATTGACATTCATATTGGTTTGCGTACCACTGCCGGTTTGCCAAACGGTAAGTGGAAATTGATCGAGTAATTTGCCCGCGATGATTTCATCTGCAACAGTCATAATGAAATTCATTTTCTCTTTCGAAAGCAAACCTAATTCATGGTTTGCGATTGAGGCCGCCTTTTTTAATATACCAAACGCTCGGATTAATTCTTCGGGCATTTTATTTTGCCCAATGGCAAAATGATGAATAGACCGTTGTGTTTGCGCTCCCCAGTATGCCTCTGCAGGGACTTCAATTTTTCCCATACTATCTGATTCGGTACGTGTTTTCATTGTATGCTCTTACTCACTAATTCACCCACATCACGAGAAACTGTTTTGGCCTTTAAAATACTCTCTAATTGCTGCCGCATCAAGTGTTGTCGCTTAACATCAAAACGTTGCCATTGGCTGAGTGGTGTGACCATGCGAGCAGCTACTTGAGGATTCAGTGGATCGAGTTGCCGAACAACATCTGCTAAAAATTGATAACCTTCACCGTTGGCCGCATGAAAACGCACGAGATTACGATTACCAAAAGTACCTATCAACGAATACACTTTATTCGGGTTCTTGAGATCAAAGTCAGGATGTTGTAACAGCTGTTTTACTCTGTCCAATGTATCCGGTAATTTCGCACCTGCTTGTAATGCAAACCATTTATCAATGACTAAAGCGTCTTGTTGCCATTGCTGATAAAATTGCATTAATGCCTTTTCCTTTTCAACACAATCGACATTAACTAAGGAACTCAGTGCTGCCATGGTATCTGTCATGTTGGTTGTTAAAGCTGTTTTAAATTGATTTAGTGCGAGCTGTTTGTATTGTTCAGCATTCTCTAACATCAAGAGATAAGTTAAACAAAGATTTTTAAGGCGCCGTTTGGCCACTGCTTGTGATGTGACTTCATGGGCAAGCAGATTATCGTGATTAGCTTGGTATAACTCAAAAAATTGGCTTTGCAATGCTTGCGCCAACGATTTTAATACGAATTCACGCACAGCATGAATCGCTTCTATGTCTACGACTGTCATTTGTTCAGATAAATATTTTTCTGAAGGAAGTGTTAACATTTCCGCTAACAATAATTTATCATCTTGCAAGGTCTGCAGTAAATTTTGAAAAATCGAACTGTATTCTGCGGGCAATGCTAAAGGCTTATTAGCACGATAATCACGAATTAAGTTTAACATCAGTTTTATCGTATAACGCTGCCCTGCTTCCCAACGATTAAATAAATCGGTGTCATGTTGAAATAATAACTGCAAGTCTTTATCTGAGTAATCATAATTTATTTTGACCGGCGCAGAAAATCCTCGTAACAATGAGGGAATAGGATGAGCTGGAATGTTGGTAAATTGAAATTCGGATTCTGCTTGTTTGACATGCAATAAATCATGTAAAAACTCTTTACCAGAGGCATCTAGCAATCCTATTTTGACTGGAACGTGCAAAGGTTTTTTTTCAGTTTGTTGCGGCGTTGGCGGACACGATTGCTTGATCTTCAAGGTATACGTTTTCTGCTTGGCATCATAATGGTCGGTGACATCCAGTACCGGTGTGCCTGCTTGGCTGTACCAAAGTCGAAATTGGGTTAAATCCATGCCAGAGGCATCTTCCATTGATTTGACAAATTCTTCTATCGTAACGGCCTGTCCATCATAACGCTGAAAATAAAGATCCATGCCTTTGCGAAAAGCAGTGTCTCCGAGCAACGTTTGCTGCATGCGTATCACTTCCGCACCTTTATTATAAACGGTAGCCGTATAAAAATTATTAATTTCAACATAGGATTCGGGGCGGACAGGATGTGCTAGCGGGCCTGCATCTTCAGGGAACTGGCTGGTACGCAAAGCAGTCACAGTGTGAATACGTGCTACGGTGGGTGATGTGGTATCGGCAGTGAAACATTGATCACGAAACACAGTGAGCCCTTCTTTCAAACTCAACTGAAACCAATCACGACAGGTAATACGATTTCCTGTCCAATTATGGCAATATTCATGAGCAATAACCGATTCAATGTGCACATAATCGGTGTCAGTCGCTGTTTGCAGGTTTGCTAAAACATATTGCGTGTTAAAAATATTTAATCCTTTGTTTTCCATGGCGCCCATATTAAAGTCGCCGACAGCGACTATCATATAGACATCTAAATCATATTCTCGGCCAAATTTTTCTTCGTCCCACTGCATAGCTTTTTTCAACGCTTGCATCGCATGCGCGCTCTTATCTAGGTTGCCGGGTTCTACATAAATACGCAGAGACACGCGTCTTCCGGATTGCGTCGTAAAAAAATCTTCAAGACAATTTAAATCGCCTGCAACCAAGGCAAATAAATAACTTGGTTTTTTAAAAGGATCTTCCCATGTTGCTGCATGTTGTCCATTGGGTAGTTGTTCACTTGCTATTAAGTTGCCGTTGGACAATAAAACGGGATAACGTGTTTTATCTGCAATAATTTTGGTAGTAAACCGCGCCATGACATCGGGGCGATCCAGGAAATAAGTAATACGGCGAAATCCTTGGGCTTCACATTGCGTGCAAAAATTTCCACTGGATTGATACAAACCGCTTAATGCGGTATTTTCACGGGGCTTAATGCGGGTTTTAATTTCTAATGTAAACGCAGTCGGCACTGCAAAAATAGTGAGTGAGGTATCTGTTTTTTGCCATTGTTCAGAGGTTAATGGTTTGCCATCCAGCGCTACAGAAATAAGTTCCAACATCTCGCCATTTAAAACTAAATTTGCATTTTGTTCCAAAGAAGCGGGATTAATATGCAAAGCCAGTTTGCTGGTTACTAACGTTGCGTCTTCGTCCAAGAGAAATTCTAAATCAACGGTGTCAATTAAATAGGGAGGGAGTTTATATTCGTTGAGATAAACGGGTTTTACTGCGGCGTTGTACATCAAATCACCGTCATTGCGAGCGAAGCGAAGCAACCCAGTCTTTTTAGCATTGATTAGCATCCTTTATGTTCAAAAGCAGCACCGAAAAAACTGGGTTGCTTCCTGCCACGCAAGCTCGCAGTCGCAATGACGGCGAGCTGTTACTATCTTTTTTCATTAATAATTATTACTCGGAGCTGGCGCAGCAGGCATAGCTGTATCATCTGCTCCACCTACCGGCGCAGCATCAACCGTTGCACCTTGTGAGGGCGGAGATGGGGGCATTTGAGGATTTCCAGCAGCGGACATCTCTTGCTGTGCTGATGGCATTTGTTCCGTCGGGCTGTTCATTTGCTGAGATGACATATCATCTGCAAAAACAGCCGTCGTCAATCCAGCGATTAGCGCACCTACAATAATCTTGGTCTTCATGATTTTAATTCCCTTAAATAAATGTAAGAATGGTATGATAAACAGAACCGATATCAACTAGCAAGTAAACTTCAAACATGAATATTGATCAAGCTGAAATTGCCAAATTTGCTAAGCTCGCATCGCATTGGTGGGATCCACAAGGCGAGTTGAAAACATTACATGTCATTAATCCTTTGCGTTTAGAGTATATTGATAAACAAGTCGCCTTGAAGGGCAAAAAAGTGCTGGATTTAGGTTGTGGCGGAGGCATTTTAGCTGAAAGCATGGATCGTTCTGGCGCCCTCGTGACTGGCATAGACTTAGGTGCCGATGCACTGAGTGCAGCGAAATTTCATCAAGAAAAAAGTCAAACACATGTGAATTATTTACTCATTAGCGCTGAAGAACTCGCGATAAAACAACCTCATGAATTTGATGTGATCACTTGTCTTGAGCTATTAGAACATGTACCAGACCCTGTTTCTATTGTACAAGCAGCTGCAACATTGGTGAAACCAGGCGGCCATGTCTTTTTTTCTACGCTTAATCGCACTATCAAATCTTATCTTTTTGCTATTGTGGGTGCAGAATATATGTTAAAAATTTTGCCAAAAAATACGCATGATTTTGCTAAGTTTATTCGACCGAGTGAGTTGGCGGAATGGGCAAGACAAGCAGGGCTTGCTGTGAAGGACATTACCGGGATGAGTTATAATCCGTTGACGACGACAGCGGCGTTAACGGAGGATGTTGCCGTAAATTATATGATGTGTTTGGTTAATGCTTAGCACAGCCTCTCCCGCCCTCGGACTTAATAAAAAAACTGAACGTAATTGCGGGAGAGGCCGACACGCGCAGCGTGGCGGGTGAGGGGGAAAACAGGCCCTCTTAAAAAACAAGCAGCAACCAAAAATGATACTCAAAATAATTTTAACAGCTTGTTTATATAAAAAATGTCATTTACGACTGCAAGTGCTTTTAATTCTTAAAAAGTTTTGCTTCTTTCCCTCACCCGCCACGCTACGCGTGTC
>JAHFSI010000100.1 GCA_023265835.1 Legionellales bacterium | reverse complement strand
CCGAAAATGACTGCGTGCCCGAAATGACTGTACAAACAGAGAATAGCGTTCCCGAGCCTGGAGTGCTGCCATTATCGCCTATAAAAAAACTTTGCCCCCAAGCATTTAGAATAGTGCCCTTGGGAAGAAATGATTTGCTCTGCAAATCGTTCACTGTAAGCGGCCATGACCCAAAACTAAGGTAATAAGACAATCCAGCATTCAGAAATTGCTCCATCTGCATGACAGTTCTGTCACGTCTCATTTCATCACTTTTTTGCGTGGTATAACCTAAAATTGCTACCAAGACAGTGGATATAATTGCCAGCACTAAAAGCATTTCTATCAAGGTAAATCCTTTAGGCCTGTATTGATAAGTCATTTTTTTACCCGCCACATAAATAATATCCTTGCACACCATTAGGCGCATTTACCAATTCCCAGTAAGTATCATTAGTGTATTGCAGCTTAAAAGCTTTTACAGTCGGCGCTGCTCGCCATAACCCTGAGCTTGTATCAGGCGAGGCAAACGAAGGCAGCCGCTGCCAGACTAAATAGGAAGGCGCTCCGCTCGTCGCTCCTGTAGAACAATCTACTATTGTAGGAGAAGTATAATCTGTCAGAGCACAATTAGCCCCTGTCATTCCTTTCAATGCAAGAGTCATGTTTGGATCCTGTATCTTAACAACAATCTGCGCTATCCACGAATAAACTATAGCATTACTATTAACCAAAGCACCGCATGTTGGATTGGTTTGGCTGGTGCCGGGATAATAATAGCAAAAATTTTCATTTCTTGCCCCGCTCCAACTGATTTGATTAAACTGCACATCATAACCAGAATCACCGAATGAAGAATCAATTAATGGATTAAAAGGATGCCAAGTTGTATCCAGATAATTGCCTAGCATGGTTTGAATAGTCACTGCAAAAGGATTGCTAGGGTTTCTGCTAGGGGCAAGCTTATGAAGCGCCATGTTTGTGTCCGTGCTTTCTGCACAATTGGCATAATAATAATTACGCATTCCTTGAAATAATATGTCTATATTGTATTTTAATACAAAAGCATTACGGTCACGCTGATAGAACGTATACTGTCTTATTCCTGACAAAACAATCGTAGAAGCTATAGCAAGAACCAACATCACTTCAAGTAAGGTAATCCCGTATGAGTTCTTAATCATGACATCTAAATCTTTAACCATTACCCATTGCCATCCCAGTCAAATAAATACCTTGTACTATTTTTACAATGAGATAAGCGCCTACCACAAGCAATGCTCCGCCTAATATCTTCGATATTAAATTAACAATTTTGATATTTTGGGCTGAACCACGTAAGCCCATCCTAATCAAACCATGCTCAAATCCTTTTACTTCAGCAACTACTCGCAATCGTAAAATATCCGCTTCGCTGATTAATCCAGTGGCTAATACATCAGAAATATTACCTTTGCCCATTCCTAACAAATGCTCCATCATCAATAAATGAGAAGTCAGATAGGGATTAGATTGATATTGCATTACCTTCAATGCATTTTTAAAAACCACACCATTGGCTACCAGCAGCCCCAATGTTTCCAAGAACCGCGATGCAACAAAACGTTTATATAAATTGAAAGGAGGAACTTTATCTAGTAATGGCCTTAATTCACCCACATAATTCGCCATCAAATAACGTAACCCCATAACAATCAAAAAGATTAACACAATCACTAACCACCACCAAGTTTGAATAAATCCACTATAATTCACCAAATCACGTCCTGCTTGCGGCCATTGTTCCATTGGTTTTATTTCTCGAAACTGTCCAAAAACAGAATTATCTAGGTAAACAATAATGGCGCAAGCCAACATAATAACCATCAAAGGATAACTGACAGCGCCAATCAGTGAGCCCAATGCTCCACCACGTTGAGTTAACGTATTAATTGCTGATTTAAGCGTTTCAACCAATGCACCGCCTTCTTCACCGACTCGGATAATTTCTACTACATTAGGGGTAAACCAATCTCGCATCCCATCTGCTAAAGGCTGCCCTTCAGAAATTTTATGTCCAATTGAAAGTGCAACTTCGCGAGAAATACCAGTAGTGACTTGCGCCATCATTTCAATTGCACGATTTGCCGGAATACCGTCGCTTACTAACACATAGAAATCTTCCAAAAAAGCAAGCTGTGCTTTGCCTCCAAATTGCAGCCTTTTAAAAAATATTCCTATGCTGCTTATTACAGAAGTCTGACTATCTTCTAAAGCCATAAAGAAAATCTCGTTTATTTATTGATAATGCCAGCGGAAACCGCCGACTATTGATATTTATAGATACTGGCTGTTGTGGATGCATTAATAGGCCCTACCACTTTTTCCGCATCAAATGGATCGCATTTCCCTTCTTTAATAAGTTGTATCGCCCGCCCACGAAAATCCAGCCAATTATTTTCTAATAAATATTTTTCCCAATTTAACGTATCACTTTTTTGAATAAATTGTCTTCCCACCTCATCCACCCAAATCACTTCAGCAACGACTGATCTACCGGCCACGCCAGTACGACCACATTGTTCACAGCCTACTCCACGAGCAAGCGCACTATTTATTACCTCTGCGCCTAATACTGCTTCCCATGCTGGGATACTAGCTAGATGTTTGGGAGAATCTCTAAGAGGTATGGCGCAGTTTTTACAAATAACAGGAATTAAACGTTGGCATATCAAACAGCGTAAGACACTGCTATCACTTAGCAGAACAGGAGAAATGCCCATATCGACAAGTCTTGTTATAATAGCAGTCGCCCTATTAGTATGCAGTGTTGTTAATACTAAGTGCCCTGTGATAGAAGCACGTACCATCACATGTGCTGTATCTTCATCTCGCATTTCTCCCAAAATAATGACATCAGGATCCATACGCAATGCGGCACGTCCCATACTGGCAAAACTGCGATCTTCTTTTTCAGTATTCACCGGTACTTGCGTCGCCGCTTCCACTACTTTTTCTACAGGATCTTCAATGGAATACAGTTTCTGGCTTCCTTCAACTAATTCCATACAACTTGCCAAGGTAGTTGTTTTACCAGACCCTGTTGGCCCTGCAACAATAATAGCGCCAAATGGTAATTTAACTGCGGTTTTTATTATTTCAACTTGATTATGAGTATAACCTAATTCCTCTAGTGTTTTTAATCGTTCCTCGCCTGTTGCAAGGATACGCATTACCATGTCAAAACCGCCGTGTGCCGGAACACTTGCCAGTCGCAAACGAATATCTTTCCCTTGTATTTTTAAAGGCATTGAGGCATCTTGCGGCACTAAGGGATTAAAATGTGAAGTGGCATGATCTGTTTCTTTATTAAAAGCGACTGACGCAATTTCTCTGCCTAATTTTTCTGACCATTCTGCATATAAATGCAATTCGCCATGCTGCCGCATACGAATTTTGGCGTAAGTTTCTCTTACCTGAATATGAATATCACTTACCCCTTGGAGCACTGCTTCATAAACTAAATCACGCAGATGTCGTTGTTGATCACTAAATGCAGCAGTTGCTTCTACTTTTTGTTTTTTTACACCTGCATCTTCATGTCCGCTTGCTAGAACAAGACCAACAAATGCTTGTGTCGTTGCAAAAACATGGCCGGGGTGTATCCCTTTGCTCAACATAAGAGACTTACAATTTTGTACCGTTCTTGAAGTTGGATCGGAAGATAGAATAGTCGCACTTTTCAAAACAACAATATTTCCCTGTTCCTTGCACCATAAAAGCATTTCATCCATTACTTTGTCTTTTGTATCAAGATCTGCTTGGCTTGCAATAACTTTAGTACGCGTAGCTGTCGCAAATTGCTCTAGCTGTTTCATGTGATCAGCGCTGATCTCTTCTGTTGAAGAATCCTCTATTTCAGCCATTCTTTCGCCCCTTTATTCCCAATGGGTCATGCTTGCATTAAGCATTGTCCTTATATATTTAGCGATTATATAACATGAAAGAAAAGAATGTATGTAAAATATCGGAGCTCTTAGTAAAAAAACGCAGGAATCTCTTTTTATTTTTTTTATATATCTAAATTAATCACTTCTAATGCGTTAGATTCAATAAATGCTCGGCGCGGCTCAACCTGATCACCCATCAATGTTGTGAAAATTTTATCTGCCGCCACAGCATCTTCCACTCTAACTTGTAGCATGCGGCGTGTCTCTGGATTCATTGTCGTATCTCTAAGCTGATCTGGATTCATTTCACCCAATCCTTTATAACGTTGGATAGACTGGCCTTTTTTAGCTTCATCTAATAACCATGCAACAGCTTGCGCAAATGAAGCAACAGGTTGTTGTTTCTCACCTCGTTGCACAAAAGCACCTTCTTGTAATAAATCTTTAAGCTTCGCACCGATTGTTATCAGTTTTCGGTATTCAGACGTGTGAAACAACTCTTTATTAATCAATATGTTGGTTTGCATCCCATGGTGCACCATGGTAATGCTTGGCAACCAAACATTTTTTTCTTTATCTTCAGTTAGCTCGACATGGTAATGTACTGCAGCATCATGGTAGACACCCAATTTTTCATTCATCTCTTTTGTTATTGCAAACATGATATCCTGTTTTGCAAGCGCTGCTTCATCAATGGGTGCAGTATGAATAAGCACTTCAAATAAAGCTTCAGGATAATGATAGCGTTTCGTCAACCGTTTAATCACAGAACAAGCTGCCTGATATTCAAGTATTAAGTTTTCCAGCGCCACTCCTGATATGGGAGGAGTTTCATTACCTAAATGCAAGAATGCTCCCTCCACAGCCGACTGCACAATACATGCATCCAGCGCATCAGCATCCTTAATGTATTGTTCTTGCTTGCCTCTCTTAATCTTAAATAAGGGTGGTTGCGCAATATAAATATAACCGCGCTCAATCAACTCAGGCATTTGACGATAAAAAAATGTAAGCAATAAAGTACGAATATGTGAACCGTCAACATCCGCGTCTGTCATGATTATAATGCGATGATAACGTGTTTTATCAGGATTATATTCTTCTCGACCAATGCCGCAACCCAATACCGTAATAAGTGTAGCAACCTCGGCAGAAGATAACATTTTATCAAATCTTGCTTTTTCTACATTTAATATTTTACCTTTAAGCGGCAATACAGCTTGCGCTTTACGATCTCTAGCTTGCTTGGCTGAACCTCCTGCTGATTCCCCTTCTACGATAAATAATTCTGATTTGCTCGGATCTTCTTCTTGGCAGTCAGCTAGTTTTCCTGGCAGCCCTGCAATATCTAATGCGCCCTTGCGCCGCGTTAAATCTCGCGCTCTACGCGCTGCTTCTCTGGCCTTTGCTGCTTCAAGTACTTTGTTTACAATCGCTTTTGATTCCAGTGGAAATTCCATCAAATATTCTTGTAATTTTTCGGCCATCAACGATTCAACAATGGCTTTTATTTCCGATGACACCAACTTATCTTTAGTTTGTGAAGAAAATTTTGGGTCTGGCATTTTAACGGATAAAACGATAGTAAGCCCTTCCCGAAAATCATCGCCCGTGGTATTAATTTTTGCCTTTTTCAAATAACCTTCTTGTTCAAGAAAATTATTTAATACGCGAGTCAAAGCACTGCGAAATCCTGCAACATGTGTTCCGCCATCTTTTTGTGGAATATTATTGGTAAAACAAAAAAATTGTTCATTGAATGTATCATTCCATTGCATCGCAACTTCGACAATGACTCGATCTTTTTCTGCCGTAAAATAAAATATCTTTGAATTGATAGGGGTTTTATTTTGGTTAAGGTCTTCTATAAATGCCCTGAGACCACCATGGTATTGAAACGTTTCACTTTTTCCACTACGTTCATCTGATAAAAAGATTTTTATCCCTGAATTTAAAAATGATAACTCTCTCAACCGTCTTGCTAATATGTCGTAACTGAATTGGATATGGGTAAATATCTCTGGGCTTGGCTTAAAACGAATCTCAGTCCCTCTTTCTGTCGTTTCCCCAGTTACCCCAAGAGGTGCAACAGGGTCGCCTGAACGATAGTGTTGTTCATATACCTTGCCATTAAGTCGAACAGTCAAATGCAAATCTTCTGACAAAGCGTTAACAACAGAAACACCTACTCCATGCAACCCGCCAGAAATTTTATAAGAATCATTATCAAATTTTCCACCAGAATGCAGCACCGTCATGATCACTTCAGCAGCAGAGCGATTTTCTTCCTCGTGATGATCAACAGGAATGCCACGTCCATTATCTTTGACCGTTACAGTTTCATCGGAATGAATAATGACATTGATCGTATCACAAAAACCAGCAAGCGCTTCGTCTATAGCATTATCTACAAGCTCGAATACCATATGATGCAAGCCAGTGCCATCATCCGTATCCCCTATATACATTCCTGGGCGTTTACGGACTGCATCTAATCCTTTCAAGACCTTGATGCTATTTGAATCGTAGTTAGCTGCTGTATTCACTCTTTCATCACTCCGCTTCAGTTACATGCCCATGTTCCACGTGAAACATTTTCATGGGAACATTTACCAAACAATTGCTCCAGGTTTTATTCTCTGTCGCTGTCACGAAAATTTGTGCCTTTTGCTTAGAAAGCAACCCAATTAAGCTAGAACGGCTTGCTACATCAAGCTCGGAAGGCAAATCGTCAACTAGATAAATAGGGGCTTTATTTCCATGGTTTTGTAGCAAGGTTCCCCGAGCGAGTATCATAGCACAAACAAACAGCTTTTGCTGGCCCCTGGACAAAATATCTTTCGCTGGGATGTCATTGATTATTATCTTAAGATCTGCCTTGTGAGGCCCGCATTGGGTGTAGCCTAATTGATAATCTCTGTCGACTGTTTTAAGGAGGATGTCAGCATAATCACTGCTTTTTTCCCAGCCTCTTTGATATGCAATTTTTAAACTAAAAATGGGCAATAGTTCAGCAACTATTTCGCTCAGCAAAGGAGCAAGCCTGTTCACATACTCGTAGCGTAGTTGATCTAACAGTATTGCGTTATTTATTAACTCATTAGTCCAAATTGTTAGTTCTTTTCTTGACATATGGCTGCGCAAAGCAGCATTGCGTTGTTTTAAGGCTCTTTCGTAATGACGCCATATGCGTAAAAAATCTTTGGTTTGGTAAAATAAGCCAAAATCGAGAAATTTTCTGCGAAAAACAGGTCCGGAGTCGAGCAAATGATGGCAATTTGAATTGATTAATTGCACAGGTAGCAGGCTGGCTAATTCTGCAACAGAGATAGCTTCTGCGCCATTAATACGGAACTTGATTTTTCCATCTCTATGACGCTCTAGACCAAGAGGCATAGGTGGAGCGAGATCGGAAGAAATATGTCCAAAAATAGATAACTTGTTGGAAGAATAGCGGATGATGCGGTCAGCTTGAGCGCTGCGAAATGAACGGCCCAGGCTAAGATAATAAATTGCTTCCAGCAGACTTGTTTTGCC
>JAHFSI010000099.1 GCA_023265835.1 Legionellales bacterium | reverse complement strand
CTGTTACCAGCTGCGCGGTGCGCTCTTACCGCACCTTTTCACCCTTACCTCTTGCGAGGCGGTCTATTTTCTGTGGCACTTTCCGTAGGTTTACACCTCCCAGGCGTTACCTGGCACTCTGCCCTATGGAGCCCGGACTTTCCTCTGTTTAAAACAGCGACTGTCTTGACTGGCTCGACGCTAGGATAGCTTATTTTAATAACACAGTCATTGATAATGCTCGTTTATAAAGATCATTTTTTCTCTCACCCGTCATTTTAGCTGCCATTTCAACGGCTTGCTTGACCGGCAAAGATTCCAGCAAAGTCTGCAGAATTTTATCGGATGAAATAGTAGCATTCGTTACAGAAACCTCTTTGGCTCCTGCAATTAACACGACTATTTCGCCCCGTTGTTGATTGTCATCTTGCATTACCCAATCTACTATTTCTCCAATCGATCCAGCACGAACAGTTTCAAACAATTTAGTTAACTCGCGCACCAATACCATCTGACGATCACGACCCAAGATTTGTTGCATCATTTGTAAGGACCCTAGGATTCGGTGCGGTGCCTCATAAAAAATAAGCGTCCTTGGTTCAGATAATAATGCTTCGAGCCGTTCTTTACGGAGTTTTGCTTTTGCAGGCAAAAATCCTTCAAATATAAAACGGTCAGTAGGCAATCCAGAAACACTGAGCGCTGCAATCAGTGCACAAGGCCCTGGAACAGGCACAACGGAAATGCCGGCGTTTTTAATTTTTTTTACTAAAATAGAACCCGGATCACTAATCAATGGTGTTCCTGCATCACTGATCAATGCAATAGACTCCCCTCGCTGTAACCGCTCAATCAGCGGGCCTACACGCGCCTCCTCATTATGCGCATGCAATGAAAGAAGAGGTGTGTTAATCGCCAAATGCTGCAGCAAATGCCTACTATGGCGCGTATCTTCTGCTGCAATACAATCGACGTTTTGTAGGACTTCGATAGCACGTAAAGTGATGTCCTGCAGATTACCGATGGGCGTTGCCACTATATATAAAGTACCAGGATGATTTATCTTCTTCATTCAAAATGTTATCCTATGCCGTCAAGAATCAAAGTGAGGCGCTGACTTACTATGTTAAAATTCATGCTATTTTTAATGTTTGCATTGCTATGCAGCTGCACCACACCTAAGTCCTTCAATGAAACGTCCGCCGCAAACCAGGGCACAGATTCACAAACACTTTCAGAAGGGGCCCCATTTTGGGAAAACAATTCTACCGTCATATGGGACAAAATAAAGCACTCTTCAACGAATAAATTACAAAATGCACTTAATCAAACCAACAACCCTACATTGACTGGTTGGTTGAAACTTGCCCTAATCAGCAAAAAATACAGCCTCGATTCTCAAACACTCTCGCAACAATTGGCCCAATGGCGCAAAGAATACCCAGCTCACCCCGGAAATAAACTTTTCCCAGATGATGCAGCATTGGCCTCACTGCAAAATACGCCCCCGCCAAAGAACATTGTGCTGCTCTTACCGCTTAACGGCCCATTAAGTGCAGAAGGCCAGGCAGTGCGCGATGGTTTTTTGAATGCCTATTATGAATCACCTAGCAAAAACCAACAAATAGTTTCCTTCATTGATGTCAATAAAAATGCCAACATCTCTGCACTGTATCAACAAGCGCTTGCCCAAGGCGCTGATACCATCGTAGGGCCCTTGTCCAAGGACCAAGTCTCAGCACTACTGAAGCAAGGCTCTTTTCCTGCACCTACCCTTGCTTTAAATTATACTGAAGTCGGTTTTGGTTCATTGCCTGCTCGTTTTTATGAATATGGTTTGTCTACTCATGATGAAGCAGAACAAATGGCTGATAAAGCACGACAAATGGGGCGTTCACATGCGCTGGTCATTGCGCCGCAAAATGAATGGGGACAACGCATCGCAAAACCACTCATTGCTCGTTTTCAGTCGTTAGGCGGCCGCATTACTGATACATTTTATTATTCGCCGTCCTCTAACTTTTCACAGGAAATTGCGACACTCTTACATATTGACGTCAAAGCTGATAGAGAGAAAATGCAAGATGACAATACCAAGCAAGCCTTAGAACAACAACGCCGGCAAGATTTTGATGTCATCTTTTTAGTTGCACAGCCCAGTATCGCACGTCAAATTGTGCCCTCATTAAAATATTATTATGTAGACAACGTGCCTATTATTGCTTCTTCTGCCATTTATTCGGGATCACCTGACCCACAAAAAGATGCTGACTTAAACGGTGTTTATTTCTGCGACCTGCCGTGGGTATTAAAAAAATATGGTAGTGATCAACAGGCCAATCGTTTATATGCTGTCGGTATTGATAGTTATGCCATCAGTAATAATATCCCTCGCTTGAGCCAATTGCCTAATTTTCCCATTTATGGAACGACTGGGGCATTGTCATTAACCAATAAAAATCAAATTCATCGGCGTTTACCTTGGATACAAATGCATGCTGGGTACCCTCAATAAAAAACAATTAGGTGCTATTGCCGAAGAAAAAGCATGCGCTTTTCTACAAAAGAAAGGCTTTTGTCTATTAGATCGAAATTACCACACTGCGTTTGGTGAGGTCGATTTAATCATGAAAGACAAAGATGAAATCGTCTTTATTGAAGTACGATCACGTTCCTATACTACCTTTGGAACTGCCATCGATAGTATTAATAAAACAAAACAACAAAAGGTAATAAAATCAGCGGTCCATTATTTACAAAAAAGAAAATGGTTAGATAAAGTCAACTACCGCTTTGATGTGGTTGGTTGTTCTCCTACAATTATTGAGTGGATTAAAAATGCATTTTCCCCCAGGTAATATTATAGAACGGATTAAGTATAATTTTAGCGAGAGCATACAAACCAAAATCAGTGCGGCTGACATGCTGCTGCCTGCAGTGGGCCTTGCCGGCGAAAAATTGCTGCAATGCTTGTTGGCAGGCCAAAAAATCATGAGTTGTGGTAATGGTGGTTCTGCTTGTGATGCCATGCGTTTTTCAAGCAAAATGCTCAATCGTTTTAATCACGAACGGCCTAGTTTGCCCGCGATTACACTCACCGCTGACACAGCAACAATCACTTCAATTGCCAATGACACGCATTATAATGAAGTCTTTGCGAAACAATTAAGAGCATTAGGACAACCTGGTGATATCTTACTGGCTCTTTCAACCAGCGGCAATTCAGCCAATATTTTAAATGCCATCAAGGCCGCCCAAGATAGGTCCATACAGACTATTGCATTAACAGGGCAGGATGGTGGTAAAATAGCGGCTGTTTTGCAAGAAGATGATATAGAAATCCGTGTTCCTTCTTATGATACGGCACGTATTCAAGAAACACATTTAGTTATTTTACATTGTTTATGTGACATTGTAGATCACCTGTTATTTGGCCACGAGGAAGCTCCATCATGAAAAAATTTATCTCTATTCTGTCAGTCATTGCCATGGCTTGTTCACTACAAGGTTGTTTTTTTGTCGCAGGGGCAGCCGCCGGCGCCGCAGCGGTGGTCGTAGTCTATGATCATCGTAAACTTGAAAAAATTTTACTGGACAATAAGATCACGCATGAGGCTGCTGATAAGATTAATGCAGATCCTGATTTTAAAGGAAGCCATATTGAAATTTCCTGCTTTAATCGAATTGTTTTACTCACTGGCCAGACGCCTACATCTGAATTACGCCAAGAAGCTGAAGCCATTGTCCGCTCTATACCGCAAGTCGATCGCATTTATAATCAAATTGCTATTAGGGCCCCCACTTCTTCGATAGTACGGGCCAGTGATTCCTGGATCACCACAAAAATTAAAACTGAATTGCTTGCAACGAAAGGGATGCAGTCAGGCACGGTGAAAGCAACGACTGAAAACGGTGTTGTTTATTTAATGGGCGTCGTGAACCGAGACCAAGCAGATATTGCGGCAACGATTTCAAGTCAATTAGCGGGCGTGCAACGGGTGGTGAAAATTTTTCAATATACTCCCTAGGCTGCGCGCAAAAAGCGCGCGAAGCCTAGGCTAAATGGATTGTAGGCCTTTGGCCTACTAAATGGACATGAAAAGAATGAAGAATTATATCAGGCTCATCATCTTACTATTGATAAATGGCATACTTAGCTCATGTGTAAGCTCTGCTGTCTCTGGCGCACAGGCAGTCTATAACCGCCATAGTATCAAGAAAAATGTAGACGAAAACTTCACTACCATGCATGCTTATCATGCCGTGGATACCTATGGCAATATTTATAAGGATGCTCACCTCACCATTGCTACCTTCAATGATTCAGTATTACTCGCAGGACAAGTAACTAGTCCAGAACAAAAAACAGAACTTCAAAGAATCATACAACCCGTCATCGGTGAAAGAACCCTCTATAATTTCTTAGAAATAGCCAACCCAAGCTCAACGTTAACTCGCACCAGTGATGCTTGGATTACCAGTAAGATTAAATCTCGACTCATTGCAATTGACGAGGCAGACCCTACGCAAATAAAAGTCGTTACTGAAAATGGTATAGTTTATTTAATGGGAACGGTACAACCTGAACAAGCAGACATTGCTGTCGATGTCGCGAAAGAAACAAGTGGAGTACAACGGGTAGTGAAGATATTTTCTTATTTGCAAATAATTAAGCCGTCAGCAGCTCTTCGATATGCGCAAAATTAGCTTATTCCACCAACTTCAAATGCGATTTACCTTTCTGGCCTTCGCTGCTTTGTTCCCTCGTAGAACCTTGAGCGCCGCCCGCTTCATCATCAATCATGTCTTCATAATCGAAAAACATTCCCTGCTGGTTTTCATTTGCATAAATTGCAAGAACGGCCTTGCATGGTGCCGAAATATAATGGACGACGCCTGAAAAAGAAGCCTTAAATTCAAGTAGATCGTTAGAGATTTTAAGATCGCGAACCGCCATGGGGGAAACGTTTAATGTAATTTCTCCATTTTCAACATGTTCAGCCGGTACATGACAACGGGGAAAATTAGCATTGATAACAATATAAGGTGTACAAGCGCTATCCACGATCCACTGATAGAAAGCGCGAATTAAGTAAGGTTTGTTGGACAACATAAAAAACTCCCTCTTAAACCAATCCTAAACGACTTCTTCTTTTTCTGCTCTACCAAAATCTTGTTCCACTTCAGTTAAGCTCGCTTGAAATGAATCCCGCGCAAAAATACGCTCAGCATATTTTTTAATAGCTTTCGCTTCAACAGGCAATGGAATGCCCCACTGAGGCAAACGCCATAAAATCGGCGCAATACAACAATCCACCAAGGAAAAATCATCATTCAGAAAATAAGAAGCACTATTAAATACAGGTGCCAATTTAATAATATAATTACGTAATTCCTTGCTGGCCGCTTGGACCTCAGCAGGCTTCCCTGTTTCAATTTTACGAACCAGCTCTCCCCACTCACGATCAATACGATAGATCATCAAACGAGATTTGGCCCTAGCCACTGGATAAACAGGCATTAACGGGGGATGCGGGAAACGCTCGTCTAAATATTCCATGATGATGTTCGCATCATACAATACTAATTCACGGTCCACTAAAGTAGGTGCGTTACCATAAGGGTTTAGCTCAAGCAAATCTTCCAGCTTATCTTTATCGCCATTGTCTGTATTAATTACATCAACAGAAACGCCCTTTTCCGCCAGCACTATCCTGACTCTATGACTATAAATATCCGTGGCCCCTGAATACAGTGTCATGATTGATCGTCGATTAGCTACTATTGCCATTTGAGCATCTCCTCTTCACATTACTATAAACATCGTAAGCGTTCACGGTACTAGTCAGCTGGCTGGGGGACTAGGATTCGAACCTAGGTAAACGGAGTCAGAGTCCGTTGTCCTACCACTAGACGATCCCCCAACTTAAAAAGCTAGTAATCGTTCAGGGTACTAAACATGCGTGCAAAGCACATGCCTTAACGCTTGGAGTATTGTGTGCCTTTACGGGCTTTATGCCGTCCGACCTTCTTACGTTCCACTTGTCTTGCATCGCGTGTTAAGAAACCAGCCTGTCGTAAAATCTTACGCAAAGACAGAGCGCCTTCACCGCTGGATCCACCCTCTTCACTCGTTCCTTCATCATATTGAAGCAATGCACGCGCGATGCCGTGACGAATAGCACCTGCTTGTCCGCTAATGCCGCCACCCGACACGGTAACCGTGATATCAAACTTATTTTGTAAGTTGGTGACCACCAACGGCTGACGTACAATCATACGTGCTGTTTTACGACCAAAGTATTGATCAAGCGTATTCTGGTTAATCACAATATTTCCCTTGCCTGGTTTTAAATAAACACGCGCAGTGGAAGTCTTGCGACGGCCTGTACCACAATAAATTTCTTGCTTTGTTGCCATAATATTATTCCGTATCTAAATCGAGTGCTTGAGGTTGTTGCGCCGCATGCGGGTGTTCAGCCCCTGCATACACCTTTAACTTGCGATATACTGCACGGCCCAATGCATTCTTGGGCAACATGCCTTTCACTGCTAGCTCAATCACACGTTCAGGGTGCTTGGCCAAGAGTTTTGCAAAATTAGTTTGTTTAATGCCGCCGGGATAGCCCGAGTGACGATGATACATTTTATCAGAGGCTTTTTTACCTGTGACTTGAACCTGGCTTGCATTAATCACAATGATAAAATCACCCGTATCCACATTCGGCGTAAATTCAGGCTTATGCTTACCGCGCAAACGCGTTGCTATACGGCTAACTAGCCGACCCAGGGTCTTTCCCGCAGCGTCAACCACATACCAGCCATGCTGCGCTGTTTCATTTGTTGCATTATAAGTTTTCATATTTACCTAAAATATCCCAAGATCAAAAGATGTCGAATTCTATAGTAATGCTCAAAAACAAGCAAGAGCTTATCGACAAAAAACAACAATAAAAACACGGTCTTTATTTGCTCTATCAACCTGACTCTACTCAAAAATGATTAAGTCCTATTGGATCTTTAAAAAATATTTCTGGCCAGCTTATTCGTGAACGTGAACGAGCCCGTGCCCGCGCGCGTCTTTTCCTCAAATTTTAATAAGAACTGCACACGGGCATAGACCCAAATTTACGATAAAAAGCTTAAATTCTCAGTCGTTCAATTCAATCCATTCTACAACAAACTTTTAAACAAAATCACAAAATCGCTTAAAATTAGGCACTTTTCGCCTTCTCACGACGTTAACTACACAAAAAAACCCTGTAATTTAGTGTAAAAACACTCGCATAATTATTAAGATATGCTATTGTATGGATTGCATCATTTTGACTTAAGAGGAATGACCATGGCTCCAAAAAAGACTTCTGCAAGATCTGGAAAGAAAAATTTGAAAAAAGTGCAAATGAAACCCAAAATGCCCTTAGTTAAAGATCCTTTGACAAAAGGCGGCATTATCAAAGCCATTATGGGCATGACTTGCATGAACAAAAAAGAAGTGGCGAATGTGATTGATGC
>JAHFSI010000098.1 GCA_023265835.1 Legionellales bacterium | reverse complement strand
TAAGATTATTAAAACAACGCGGAGAAATGCAATTACTGACACCTTCACACAGAGAATTGGATTTGCGTGATCAAGCGCAAGTGATGGCTTATTTTAAGCAACATAAACCGGATTACGTATTCCACTTGGCCGCTATCGTTGGCGGGATACACGCTAATAATACTTATCCGGCGAAATTTATTTATGACAATACGCAAATGCACTGCAATGTCATTGAAGCAGCATCGCAATACAAAGTGAAAAAATTAGTTTTTCCAGGCTCCGCTTGCACTTATCCTAAACTTGCGCCCCAACCTATCCCAGAAAGCGCATTTATGGATGGGCCAATTGAGCCGACGAATATCGCTTATGCGGCGGCAAAAATAAACGGCATTATCATGTGCCAAGCCTATGCGCGTGAACGACAGCTGAATGCTGTAGTACCTATGCCTACGAATGCGTATGGTGTTGGCGATAATTTTAATCCAGAAGCATCGCATGTGATTCCAGCGCTCATGAAACGATTCCATGATGCAAAAATGCAAAACTTGCCTGAAGTGGTTTTATGGGGCACCGGCAAACCGTTGCGTGAATTTATTTATGTGGATGATTTAGCGGATGCATTGGTTTTTTTAATGGAAAATTATCATTCGCCTGAGATCATTAATGTAGGCACTATGCAGGAAATAACGATTACTGAATTAAGTAATGAAATTGCGAAGACGGTGGGTTATACAGGGAAAATTATTTTAGATACAGCCAAACCAGATGGTGCACCTAGGAAATGTTTGGATTCCAGCCGGTTGAATGCGTTGGGTTGGAGACCAAAAATGACACTGAAAGATGGATTGCAAAGGATGTATGTGCATCATATGTTACCTACTTAAAAGTACCCCCTCGTACAGCTCACTGTCATTGCTGTAAGTGTTACATATTTCGTTGATGACAAGAATTAAAATCTATTGCAAGCATCAGAACTGTCATCCCGCAAAAAGCTTCCCCCGCACTTGTTGCGGGGTCAACTGTTCCAGATAAAAACACTGGTCTACCACGAAAATTTGTGCGGGATCCGGTTGAGGTCTTTTTAATAGAGTGGGTTAAAGAATATTTATATCAGGGGCGCTAACCGGATCCCGCACAAATTTTCGTGGTAGACTAGCGCTCTTGTTCAACACAGTTGACGAAAATTTTGCGGGATGACAGTCTTGTGCTTAAGGATATGTTTGTGTTCTTATCAATGAATTACATAACCTTTACAGCAACGACGATGAGCTGTTATACGAAATTACATGCTTATATTGCAGGTAATATAAGAAGTTCCAAAATCTGAAAGGACTATAGTGGTATGCAAAGGGCTGTCATAGAGAGAAAGCTGACAAGGTTGTTGGGCTAGTATAAGTCGTGCATTAGGATTATCGTCCTCACCCACATTCAAAATATTGACAACATCATGAAGATAACCATGGACGAAATCATCAAAAAAACCACCATGATCATCGCGAAGACCATGCAAGATCAATATGTTTTGAGCAGAACCTATTGCGGGAATAATATGTGTTTGCGGAATTACATTGCATGCCTTGTCTATTGCGTTTGAGAAAAATTTTGGACAAATTTGATATGATATCCTCATGGTATGTATGCTGTTATTAAATATATAAACATCAACATTCGAATTGGCTAAAGCAACACCCGAAAAAATAAACATAAATACTAAAAAATATATTTTTCTCATTACATTCCTCTATAAAAATTAAGCTGCTTTATATTGAACAAAAAATTTTAAGCAAAATCTTTTGCGATCTGCACATAATCTTCTGGCACACCGATATCCATAAAATAATCATTCACCATAAACGCCTGAGCTTTTAACTGTTTTATCTGTGAAAACAAAAAGTCCTTTTCAAATGAAAACGGTTGGTCCGTGATAGAAAATTTTTGAAAAAGCAAAGGATCCATTAAATACACCCCTGCATTGATCAATCCAGAATATTCTCCGCCCTGTTCACCGAACCCTATAACTTCCTCTCCTGACGTCACCACAACCCCATAACGACTACAATTCGCAATTTTTCGTAACGCCATGGTCAAAACAGGCAAAGATTTATGATGTTGAGCATACATCGCTCGATAATCAAGTTTTAGAAAAGTATCCCCATTCAAAACAAACACAGGCTTTGCTGTATCTATATTTTTTAACGCATGAACAATCGCGCCCCCCGTCCCCAAAGGCTGCTCTTCCACCGCATAACGAATTTCAATCCCCTGATAATTATCTTTAAAAAAATCTTCAATTTGTTCCCGCAGATAATGCACAGACAACACCACCTGCGTAATGCCCCGCGATTTTAAATATTCAAGGAGATAAGCCAAAAAAGGTTTACCGTGAATAGGTGCCATGGGCTTAGGACAATTTTTTACAACAGATTGTAAGCGCGTCCCAAATCCACCCGCTAAAATAATGGCCTGCATTTAGACCTCAACCGCTGCCGTTTTACGCAGCGGGTTATACTCTGCGCCATAGAGGGTTTCTTCAATCAGCGCACAGATAATATGGCCCAACATGATATGGCCTTCTTGGATTTTAGGCGTTTCAGTGGATGGAACATTTAATACTAAATCACAACGTTCTGCCATCAGAGGTGCATGCTGACCTGTCAGACCGATTGCCATGATCTTTCGTTGTTTTGCTGTCTCCAGCGCTCTTAACACATTAGGTGATTTACCAGAGGTGGAAATGCCAATAAAAATATCACCCGCTTGTCCCACTGCTTCGATTTGGCGTGAAAACAATTTTTCATAGGCGTAATCATTACCAATTGCAGTCAATGCAGAGGTGTCAGTCGTCAATGAAATGGCTGCTAATGCAGGGCGGTCGTAGCTAAAACGGCTTACTAATTCAGCGGCCAAATGCTGCGAATCCGCTGCACTGCCGCCATTGCCGGCAAATATGATTTTTCGTCCTGCTGACAATGCAGTCACACAAGCCCGTGCAATATTTTCCACTTTGGCCAACAATTCCTGGTCCGTCAAAATATGTTGTATCATCGTTTGAGTCTTGCGAATTTCGCTTTGAATATAATGCCGCATAAATCTCCCTTATCGCACTAAAAAATCAGCTGATTGTCGAACACGCTCACGCCAATAATCTAATAAATCTTGCATGGTTTGTTCAAACGTTATCACTGGCTTCCAGCCAGTATGTTTTTCAAATTTATGTGTATCGGGCACTTGTAAATCGGCATCGATAGGACGTAATCGTTCTTTGTCTGTTTCAATTTTTATTTTATCTTTTGCCGTTGAGATAGAAATCAAATGATGCAGCATATCGCCAATCGTGCAAGAAAAACTGCCGCCGATATTATAATATTCACCCGGAACTGGATGATGCGTTACTAGCAAATAATAAGCATGCACCGCATCCCGCACATCTGCAAAGGTACGCAATGATTCTAAGTTGCCGACTTTAACAACCGGTGAAATTAATTCTTTTTCAATCATGGCAATTTGCTTAGCAAATGTCGATTCAGCAAAAACATCGCCTCGTCTTGGCCCTGTATGAGTGAACATTCGCGTAGTCATGACCGTCATTTTATAAGCTTCCGCGTAATAACGCCCAATTAAATCCGTGCCGACTTTTGAAATGGCATAAGGAGACGCGGGATGAAAAGTGCATTCTTCATTGATTGGCAACTTTTCTTTGGGCACGCGGCCAAAGACTTCGGATGAAGCACAAACATGCACAATGGCCTGCTTTTTATGGTTGCGTACTGCTTCTAACACTCTGGATGTACCTTGGATGTTGGTTTCATAGGTATCGAGTGGTGCAGTAAAACTGGTTTGCGGATAGCTCTGCGCTGCTAAATGAAAAACATAATCCGGTTGCGCTATTTTAACAGCATAATCAATCGAATCTGAATCACGCAAATCGCCGTAGACTAGCTGAATTCGCTGTCTTCTGTTAATGGCTGGAATAAGATGAGAAAGATTATCGAGCGGGCTACGCCATCGGCAAAGCCCAATGATGTCCCAGTCCGTGTTCGCCAATAAATAATCTGCTAAATGAGAACCCACCATGCCGGTAATGCCGGTAATAAATGCTCGTTTCTTTGTCATGTGATATAGTTGCCTGAGAAATTCATTTCTAGGTGCATTACTCTAACCAAATAAACGATGAAGTCAATGAGTTATGAAGATTTTATTAATTACTGATCATCATTCTTCCCAAGGGGGCGGCGCTGAAAAACAGTTCTTTGCTTTAAAAGAATTGTTAAAAAATCAGCCGGATATCACCGTATGGAGCCTGGGTTTTGGCCCGCAAGCGGCATCAGGAGATGATTTTATCGTATTAAAAGAAACGCGCTCCAAAGCACTCAGACAACTCTGGCGAATGCTAGTCCATCCTGTTAAATACTTACAATTGCGCCACTGGATCAAAAAAATCAATCCAGACCTCATTCATTTGCACAATATCAAAAAATATACTCCCGCTTTGCTAAAAGCAGTCCAAGGCCGTCCCACGATTCAGACAGTCCATGACTTCAGCCCTATCTGTCCGACCCAATGGAACGTACATAAAAATTTGGTGCCCTGTAAAACGGGTTTTTCTTTACGGTGTTTTTGGCAGCACCGCAGAGAATATCATTTGATTTCTTATCTCGCTTTAGTGTTTTCTTTTCTTCGCATGCGAAAATTATTAAAAAAATCGGTTTCCCATTTTATTGCCCCTTCGCCTTTCTTAATGGAATATTTACAAAAAAACCACTTTCAAAATGTGACATCTCTTTTTCCTTTTCATTCAAAAAAAACAACAGCCGCTAAAAAAGAACCGCAACCAGGACATTTTCTTTATTTGGGACAATTAGAAAAACAAAAAGGCATACATATTTTATTACAGGAATTTCATCGTGCTTTGCAGCAAAATAATCGGTTACGATTAACAATCGCCGGATCAGGCTCCCAAAAAAATAATTTAAAAGAAAAAATAAAACAATGGCATTTAGAAGACAATGTTTGTTTAATCGATTGGTGCAACAATCCCGCTGAACTTTATGAACAATGCTGTGCCGTCATTTTCCCCAGCATTGGTTTAGAGTCATTTGGTTTAGTCATCACCGAAGCCATGGCACACGCCCGCCCCGTGATCGGCTCCCACCGCGGGCCTACGCAATGGTTAATCGAACATGAAAAAACAGGTTTATTATTTGACCCACAACAGGAAGGTGATCTGGCAGCCATGATGCTTAAATTGTCTAGTCCCAACGTCTCTAAAATGTTAGGCGATAATGCGTGGAAAAAAATAAATGAATTTCCTGAAAATGCTGCCTTGTTAAAAGAGCTGCTTGGGATTTACCGTTCTTTTATGCTCGATCCAACGTAATAAAATGAGTATTTACCCCCCCTTCCTGACCTTCCCCCTGAGGGGGAAGGTCAGGAAGGGGGGATAAATAAATATCATTCATTATTCAACCACCCGCCCATACTCATCATCAAACCGCACAATATCATCTTCTCCTAAATACGCCCCTGACTGGATTTCTATTATTTCCAGCTTTTCCTGAGAAGGATTGGCTAACCGATGTTTAACACCTTGAGGAATATAAGTGGATTGGTTCGCTTTGATCCTGAATACTTCATTGTCCCGCGTGACTTCAGCAATTCCAGTCACAACTACCCAATGTTCAGAACGGTGCTGGTGCATTTGCAAAGACAAACTTGCACCAGGCTTAACTGTAATATGCTTGACTTGGAAACAAGCACTTTTATCAATCAATTCATAATGGCCCCAAGGGCGATATACTTTACGATGCAAATCTATTTCAGGACGTTGTTTTTGTTTTAATGCCGCAACCATTTCTTTGACATGTTGGCAATGGTCTTTATGGGCAACTAATACTGCATCAGGGGTTTCAACGACGATATGATTGTCCAGCCCTATGACCGCTAACATTCGGCTTTCTGAATGTAAATAACTATTTTTTACCTCATGCAAGACCACATCACCCTGAGTGACGTTTCCTGCTTGATCAGTCTCTCTCACATCACATAAGGCAGCCCATGAACCGATATCATTCCAGCCTGCATCCAGCGGAACTAATACCGCGTTTTGGGTTTTTTCCATGATGGCATAATCAATCGAATTACTTGGACACTGGGCAAATGCTGTTTTATCTAAGCGTAAAAAATCTAAATCTTGTATGATGCCGCGTACTGCTTGTTCACAGGATTGAAGCATGGCAGGCGCATGATGTGTTAACTCAGACAAATAGGCATTGGCCTGGAACATAAACATGCCGCTGTTCCAATAATAATGCCCTGATTCTAAATAACGGTTTGCAGTGGTTTGATCTGGTTTTTCTACAAATTCTAAAACAGCATGACTGAGTTCATCGTTTAAGTAAGGGGCAGATTTAATATAGCCATAACCCGTTTCAGCTCGAGTAGGCACAATACCAAATGTGACTAATCGTCCTAATTGTGCATTTTGTTTTGCGATATGGATTGCAGCCGCTAAATTTTTTTGATTTTGAATAATATGGTCTGCAGGCAATACCAACAAGGTGGGATTGTTCGAGATGTATTGCTGCAAGTATAAAGCGGCAATCGCCGCAGCAGGTGCGGTATTTTTAGCTTCAGGTTCAAGAATAATAAGCGCGTTGTTAACGCCGATTTGTTTTAATTGCTCGGCCACTAAAAAACGGTGTTCTTGGTTGCAAATAACCAGAGGCGTAGCCATGTTAGCAATAGCTTGTATACGCAATATTGTTTCTTGCAATAAGGTATGGTCACTGACTAGTGATAATAACTGCTTAGGGTACGCGCTTCTAGAAAGCGGCCACAAGCGGCTTCCGGTACCACCAGCTAAAATGACAGGAACAATCATGGTGTCCTCTCTCCAAATTGTCATTCCCGCGAAGGCGGGAACCTATTATCACTTGCCTCTCATCATAAATATTGCTTGATAATTCAATTGTCATGGTATTATTTTATCTTTAGCAATACTGGCTAAATAGGTTCCCGCCTTCGCGGGAATGACAATTTTGCAGCGATTTGTTATACAATCGCACCATTTTATTACTGGATTAAACAAAGCACAATGAGAATTGGAATAGGCAGCACTAAATTAGAACCCACACTATGTCAAGGCCGCATCGATGGAATAGGCGTGTATGTACAATATTTACTGCAATACTACAGTCAGCAGGAACATGATGTTTTATCCGTGAGTTATCCTGCTTTACACAGCCCTTGGCGTAAAACAGTATTGCCGAAAAGCACCCACTTTAATGTGCCCTACTCCCTGGCAACCGCTGCCGCTTTAATGCCTGGCGCACCCCTGCTCAATCGTTCTTTAGAAAAAAAAATAGACCTTTTTCATGCAACGGATTACCTCATTCCACGATTTAGCAAAATTCCCGTCATTGCAACGCTGCATGATGCCATTATGTTAAAACATCCTGAATGGTGTAATCCACGTCTTAGAAAATTAAAAAATTTTCTGATAAAAAGTTCATTAAAATGGACAGATCGAGTCATTGCTATT
>JAHFSI010000097.1 GCA_023265835.1 Legionellales bacterium | reverse complement strand
TTCCATGCAGGGCGCGATTCCTCATAAGCACTCGCAACGCCACGAAAACTTTGCCACTGCCCTGTCACATTGACAAACGTCCCAGCGGTCTCTGTAAACGGCGCTATCGGTAAAATCACATGTGCATAACGTCGTAACAGCGGGCTATTAAACACTGACAAAGAAACGACAAATCTCGCATCTGCCAACGCCTGTGTCATTGCCGCCGTATTCGCATAATCTAATTCAGGTTCTATATTTAATAATAAATATCCCTGACGTGCTTGTTGTAACATAGACTGCGCATTCAACCCCGCCTGCTGCAAACTATCACCTGCCGCCGCACGATGAGGAACAGCACCCGCAAGCCACGCCCCCGCCGCATTACAGCCTTCCGTCAATAGCCCCAAAGTCCCGCACGTTGCTTTCGCAATTTGCTGCGCCAACCATCGCACGTCAGCCGCTTGAGGATGATTCATTGCGAGAGCACCCAATAAAATCACAATTTTCTCACCCCCACGTAATCGTTCGGCAATCAAACGATCTTGCTCAGTGATAGAAACATCCGCCAATTCAACACAATCTGGCAACAATGCTTTAGCAATGCCCGCCAAAGCAAATACCAATTCATGCGGCGCTACAATTTTTTTATCCGCTATTTTAAAATTAAATTGATAATCCCGCATATTGACCGCAAAAACGGCCGCACCTTTTAAAGCAGCTTTACGTACCCGCAATGCAGCAAGCGGCTGCTCCTTCTGTAAATTTGAGCCTATCAAAAGAACACTAGAATACTGTTCTAAATCAGCAACGCTGCCTTCTAATTTTGGAAACAACGCAAAACTATCTTGATCACTAAAATCAACTTGACGCAATCGATGGTCGATATGGGAACTGCCTAATTGGCGCCATACTTTTTGTAAAAGAAAAAATTCTTCCGTCGTTGAATTCGGAGAGGCTAAGGCACCGAGTTGATCTGCACCTTGTGCATGGATAATTTCTTGCAGCCCTTTTGCGGCGAACTGCAATGCAGTTTGCCAATCGGTTTCCTGCCATTGATCATTAATACGAATCAGTGGTTTTGTGACACGATCTGCATGATACAGCCCCAAATAACTGTAACGCTCACGATCCGCAATCCATGTTTCATTCAATTCTTTATTTTCATGCGGTACCACACGCATCACTGTGCCCGTACGCGTATGCACATAAATGTTCGCGCCCAAACAATCATGCGGTGCAATAGAAGGAAATTGATTTAATTCCCATGCTCGGGCAGTAAAACGAAATGGCTTAGAAGTTAAAGCACCTACCGGACACAGATCAATAATATTGCCTGATACTTCTGATCGAATAGCCTGTGTGACATAAGTGCCTATTTCCATATGTTCACCACGTCCTGTCGCACCTAATTCACGTAAACCGGCAATTTCATCGCCAAAACGCACACAGCGCGTGCATTGAATACAACGCGTCATCTCCGTTTCAATCAAGGGGCCTATGTCTTGATCTGCGACCGCACGTTTGCCAAACGTAAAATAGGAATCCGCAGCACCATGCCCCATGCTTAAATCTTGCAGCTCACATTCACCGCCTTGATCGCAGATAGGACAATCCAGAGGATGATTAATTAAAAGAAATTCCATCACCGCTTTTTGGGCGGCTAATGCTTTAGTTGAACGCGTGAATATTTTCATTCCCTGCATAACAGGCGTTGCACAAGCCGGTACCGCTTTCGGCGATTTTTCCATTTCCACTAGACACATGCGGCAATTCGCGGCCACCGACAAATGTTTATGATAGCAAAAACGTGGAATATAAATTCCTGCCTCATCCGCTGCTTGAATGACCATACTGTTCGGCTTTACCTTTAAAGGTTTACCGTCAATTTCAATTTCTATGTCGGACAACGTTTATGCTCCACATGATAAACAAATTCATCATAAAAATATTTCAACATACCACCTACCGGCCAAGCCGCCGCTTCACCAAAAGCACAAATCGTGCGTCCCTCAATATTTTTTGCCACACGGCGTAAATTCTCAATATCTTCCAAAGTGCCCGTGCCATTTTCAATGCGCTGCACTAAACGATACACCCATCCTGTGCCCTCACGACAAGGCGTACATTGCCCGCAAGATTCTTCCATATAAAATTTAGAAAGCCGCGTTAACATACGCACCATGCAAACCGTTTCATCCATCACAATCACCGCACCCGAACCCAAACCTGAGCCGGCTTTCTGGATGGAATCAAAATCCATGTCCAGCGACATCATCACCTCAGCAGATAAAACGGGCATCGATGACCCGCCCGGTATCACGGCTTTTAAACGATGCCCATTACGCACACCGCCCGCCATGGCCAATAAATCTTTAAAAGGCGTACCCAAAGGCACTTCGTAATTGCCCGGCTTATTCACATGTCCTGTCACACTAAATATTTTGCAGCCCCCATTATTAGGCTTGCCTAACTTTAAAAACCATTCTGCGCCTTTTGCCAAAATCACTGGCACGGATGCAAATGTTTCAACATTATTAATCGTGGTAGGTTTACCATATAACCCACGTCCTGCAGGAAAGGGCGGTTTAAAACGCGGCATGCCTTTTTTGCCTTCTAAGGATTCCATCAATGCTGTTTCTTCACCACAAATATAAGCACCCGCACCCAAATGAGAATAGATTTCGCAATCTATACCGGAACCCAAAATATTTTTGCCAACAAAACCTGCTTGGCGCGCTTCTTCCAATGCGGCTTCAAACCGTTCGAAAGGTTCCCAAAATTCACCGCGTATATAGTTATAAGCCACCGTGGCACCCATAGCATATCCGCCCACCAGCATACCTTCGATCAGTTGATGTGGATTAAGACGCAAAATATCACGGTCCTTGCAGGTGCCTGGCTCACCTTCATCCGCATTACAAAGCACATATTTCTGTCCCGGCAAATCCGCTTTGATAAAGCTCCACTTTAACCCAGTTGGAAATCCCGCACCGCCGCGGCCGCGCAACGCAGCTAATTTTAATGCTTCTACAATTTGAGCAGGCGGCGTTTTTTCTTTAAGAATTTTTTGCCATTGTTCATAGCCCCCGGCGCTCTGATACGTCTTCAACGTCCACGGCCGCTCTAAATGCAATGTACGAAAACAAATTTCATTGGCCAAGTTGATCACCCTAATTCATCTAACAACGCATCTAGCTTGTCCGGTGTCAGATTTTCATAATATTTTTTGCCTATTTGCGCCACCGGTGCATTTGCACAAGCCGCCAAACATTCCACTTCACGCAAAGTAAATTTTCCGTCCGCCGTGGTTTCATTCAATCCAATACCCAAGCGCTGTTTTAAATGCTCCAACACCTTCTCAGAATCCGATAACATACAAGAAATATTCGTACACACATTAATAACATGTTTGCCGACGGGAGCCAGATTATACATCGTATAAAATGAAGCAACTTCATAGACCGCAATATTAGGCATGCCTAAATAATCAGCCACTGCATCCATGATGTCTGTTGTCAAATGACCGCCATTTTCTTCTTGCGCATAACGCAATGCTTCCATAACCGCTGAACGTTTTTGCTCAGGCGGATATCGCAACATCCAACGATCTATCTCTGCACACACTTTTGCGGAAAGAACATGAGTCATTAGCGATCAATCTCCCCAAACACAATGTCCAAACTCGACAACACAGCGACGACGTCCGAAATCATATGGCCTTTGATTAACGTTTCTAATGCCGCCAAATGCGAAAATCCTGCCGCTCGAATTTTAAGACGATAAGGCTTGTTCGCCCCATCTGATACGAGATAGACCCCAAATTCACCTTTAGGATGCTCAATTGCCGCATACGCTTCACCCTCAGGCAAACAAAAACCTTCGCTCATCAATTTAAAATGATGAATTAGGGCTTCCATATCTTCTTTCATATGGACACGCGTGGGCGGTGCAACTTTGTGATTGTCTGTCATCACAGGACCCGGATTTTGCTTCAACCAAGTCACACATTGACGAATCAGCTGGTTCGATTGCCGCATTTCTTCGATCCTAACCAAGTAACGATCATAACAATCACCCGTCACACCCACGGGTATAGAAAAATCCAATTGATCATAAACTTCATAAGGCTGTTTTTTACGTAAATCCCATTCCACCCCCGAGCCTCGTAACATGGGCCCAGTCAAACCCATTGCAATGGCCTGCTCCGGTGCAATCACCCCAATGCCAACCGTACGTTGCTTCCAAATGCGATTGTCCGTTAACAGCGCTTCATATTCATCAACACGTTTAGGAAAACGTTCAGTAAAGTCCCAAATAAAATCCAACAAAGAACCTTGACGATTTTCATTCATTGCCGCGACCTGTTTCGCATCATGCCATTTTGAAACTTTATATTGCGGCATTTTTTCCGGCAAATCACGATACACACCGCCAGGCCGATAATACGTTGCATGCATACGCGTGCCCGAAACCGCCTCATAACAATCCACTAAATCTTCACGTTCACGAAACGCGTACAAAAATACCGTCATCGCACCAATATCCAGAGCATGCGCGCCCAACCACAACAAATGATTTAAAATACGGGTTATTTCATCAAACATCACACGAATATATTGCGCACGAACGGGCGGCTGTATCCCTAATAATTTTTCAATTGCCAACACATAACCATGTTCATTACACATCATGGAAACATAATCTAATCTGTCCATATAACCAATGCTGTGAATATAAGGTTTGCTTTCCGCTAATTTTTCCGTAGCACGATGCAATAAACCAATATGCGGGTCCGCACTCACCACGGTTTCACCGTCCACTTCTATAATAAGACGTAACACCCCATGCGCAGCAGGATGTTGCGGACCAAAGTTAAAGGTATAATTACGAATTTCAGGCAGTGCTGCCATTACCGCTATTCTCCTACCTGATAACGATTATCACGACGAATCACTTTAGGTTCTAAAATACGCGGTGAGATACTCACAGGCTCATAGACAACACGCTGTAATGCCGCATCATAGCGCACTTCTAAATTGCCGATTAATGGAAAATCTTTACGGAAAGGATGCCCGATAAAACCATAGTCCGTTAATATTCTGCGTAAATCAGGATGGCCCAGATAAAAAATACCAAACAAGTCGAATGCTTCTCGCTCAAACCAATTCGCAGCCGGCCAAATGTCCACTACGCTTGGCACTTTCAATTCTGTTTCATTCAGGAAAACGCGAATACGAATACGATGATTATGGGTTAAGGACAACAAATGATACACACTCGCGAAACGAGGCCCTTTGTAAGATGCCTCTTCTAACGCTCCTACTTCAACACCACGCTCAAAACCAGTCGCCGTGGCAGCATTAGTTTCCCATTCAGAAATACCATACTGCAAATAATCAATGCCGCACACATCAATTAATAATTTGAAATCAAATTCAGATTCATTACGCAAAGCCAAACACACTTCATGCAGATGTTGTGGGGCGACTACAATTGTTAATTCATCACAAGCAATAATGCTTTGTTCAAGCAATCGGCCAAAGCGAGCATTTACTTGAGTGGATAATTCTTTAATGCTTAGCATGTAATGTCTCTTTTTATTAATATATCCCCCCCCTTCCTGACCTTCCCCCTGAGGGGGAAGGAAAGTACTAGCAGCACCTGTTAGAACATTCCTTCCCCCTCAGGGGGAAGGTCAGGAAGGGGGGATATATCTATCGCTCAATTATTCTCTTCTTCTTAATTTTGTTCTGCAATTGTATCACACCATACAACAAAGCCTCTGCCGTAGGCGGACACCCAGGCACATAAACATCCACAGGCACAATTCGATCACATCCCCGTACCACAGAATAGGAATAGTGATAATATCCACCCCCATTTGCACAAGACCCCATCGAAATAACCCAGCGTGGTTCAGCCATTTGGTCATATACTTTACGCAATGCCGGGGCCATTTTATTACACAGAGTACCTGCCACAATCATTAAATCCGATTGCCTCGGGCTGCCACGAAATACACCGGCTCCAAAACGATCTAAATCATATCGTGCCGTTGCAGCATGCATCATTTCAACCGCACAACACGCTAACCCAAATGACATGGGCCATAACGACCCGCTTTGTGCCCAACTCACGAGTTGCTCCAGTGACGTCAGTAAAAAACCCTGGCTTTTAAAGTCGCTTATTCCCATTCTAACGCCCCTTTTTTCCACTCATAAATAAACCCGACCACCAGCACACCTAAAAAAATCCCCATCGCCGCTAATCCAAACCAACCTAGCTGACGAAACACAACCGCCCATGGCACCAAAAATGCTGTTTCCAAATCAAAAATAATAAACAAGATTGCAACCAGATAAAAACGGACATCAAAAGGAAGGCGCGCATCATCAAAAGGAGGGAACCCGCATTCATAAGGAGAGTTTTTTTCAACGCCCGGCCGTTTAGGGCCTAAAAAATAGCCTATTGATTGTGCAACCACACCCAGCAGCCCACCAATCACAATGAAAACTAATATAGGCAAATAATTTTCTAACATGGGCCCCCTCATCAATGGTGCCGAAGGTCGGACTCGAACCGACACGGCTTTCGCCACCACCCCCTCAAGATGGCGTGTCTACCAATTTCACCACTCCGGCTTGTACTAATAAATCAATAATGCCATCACTTAGCATATTTACTCGGCATTGTTGCGTAAATCAGGTTTTGCATTGCCTATTTACTCTGTCATTCCTATTTACTCTGTCATTCCCGCGAAGGCGGGAACCCATTCTCACTTATCATTTATCTCTAATAGTACTTGATAATTCAATTACCAACGCACAATTTAGCTTTTGGTGGCATTTGGTAAATAGGTTCCCGCTTTCGCGGGAATGACAAAAAAAGCTAAGCAAATTTTATTTTTTGTCCTCTTTTGCACTCGAAGGCATCGCAGGAATCTCCTGACCAGGCACCGTCGAAACCGGCATATTCATTTGCTGAACCTGCTTCGCCGCCCGGCTAGCCAAATAATTCAACGCAATGCTCGTAGTAAAAAACACCAAAGCAAATCCCACGGTCACTTTGAGTAAAAAAGAGCCCGAGCCGCGGCTGCCAAATACCGTCTGCGATGCCCCGCTACCAAAAGCCGCGCCCACCGTAGCTCCTTTGCCTTGCTGCACCAGCACTAACACGATCAAGCATGCAACGGTCAATACATGGATAATTAAAATAAATTGATACATCGTTAAACCTCATTTAGCATTGGCTGCTCTACAAATAGCCAAAAAACTTTTCGCATCTAATGACGCCCCGCCGACTAAGCCACCGTCAATGTCCGGCATGGAGAATAATTCAGCAGCATTATCTGCTTTCACGCTACCGCCGTACAGTATACGCACTGTATCAGCAACATCAAGACTGTATTCTCTAAAAAGCTGACGGACATAGCTATGCACTGCCTGCGCTTGTAAAGGCGTCGCGGTCAAACCTGTGCCAATGGCCCATACCGGCTCATAAGCAATAATGGCTTGTTTAAATGAATCAATGCCCACACAATGAAGCACAGCCTGAAGCTGCTCAGCAATCACCGCTTCTGTCTGCCCGTCTGTCCGCTGC
>JAHFSI010000001.1 GCA_023265835.1 Legionellales bacterium | reverse complement strand
AATCCTGAGTGGGATGATTTGTATGATGCATAGTTAGCTTTGTTATCTCCGAAAACATTGTCATCCACGCGAAAGCAAAACGCTGTTATCCCCGCGAAAGCGGAACCCTAGGTTGTCATCCCCGCGAAAGCGGAACCCTAGGTTGTCATCCCCGCGAAAGCGGAACCCTAGGTTGTCATCCCCGCGAAAGCGGAACCCTAGGTTGTCATCCCCGCGAAAGCGGGGATCCATTATAATAAAAGATGGATCCCCGCTTTCGCGGGGATGACAACAACCACAGGGATGACAACAACCACAGGGATGACAACAACCACGGGGATGACAAAATTTTTTAGAGGTGAATAAACATGAGTATTAAAAAAGCTGAAAAAACGCTTACACTACTTGAAGAGATTTCAGGTAACAAGTTAACAATAGGCAGTTGTTTGTGGTCGATTCGTGAGTGCGAGGAAATGACACAAATTGTATTTGCAAAAAAACTTGATATATCTCGTCAATATGTGTGTGATCTTGAAAAAGGTCGCAGGGGTATTAGTCCTTCTATGGCAGCAACGTTTGCTAAAAAATTAGGATATTCTCAAGTACAGTTTATTAGATTGGCACTGCAGGATGAGCTTGATAGAGCAGGGTTACCCTTTGAAGTTGGTGACTTGCGTGCTGCTTAGGTCGGCAAATCTGCAATCGTAATGACGCGACATTTTGGAAGCAAGGCATAACGACTGCCGCTTCCGGGGGGATTGTTTTGAGCCCACTTACCCCATGTAAAGCCTACCATGACTTCACCATCTTTGCAGGTTGCTTGATAATTATAACCAATGTAGACGTAATTGATGGGCACGGGGCCTGCGGCTTTGCATGTTCCGTTGTTGGTGGCATAGTAGTTACAGGAGTTTGTCCATGAACCCTCATCCCCGTCTGCATTATAGGGTTGACGTATTGTCATAGCTCCTAATTGGATTGTTGTTTTTGTTGTTTTGGTGTTAACAGGTGTTGAGTTTGTAGAATCTTCTGCGCAAGCCATGGAGCCACTGATTACAAAAATTAAAATAGTAAAGAGTATTTTTTTCATGAGTAAACATCTTATTGTAATTATCTTGCCTCTAATATTATCACAAGACCAAACGATAAGCAAATCTATCCTCGAAAATACGGCTCTGCCGTTGCCTTATCAATTTTTCCTTGCTTTAGAAGTTCATGCACATATTGTTCCATGGTGTGCATTCCTAAGGATTGCCCTGTTTGAAGAGCTGAAAAAATTTGAGGTACTTTATTTTCACGTATCATATTTCGAATGGCAGGCGTACACATCATAATTTCATGCGCGACCACACGGCCCCCTCCAATTTTTTTTAAGAGCACTTGTGAAATAACGCCCTGTAAAGCAACGGATAGCATGGATCGAATTAAATATTGTTCACCTGTTGGAAAAATATTGACAATGCGATCAATCGTTTCAGCCGCAGAGTTGGTGTGCAGGGTTGAAAAAACCAGGTGGCCTGTTTCAGCAGCCGTGAGAGCTAAGCGCACGGTTTCTAAGTCGCGCATCTCGCCTACCAGAATAACATCGGGATCCTCGCGCAGGGCAGACCTTAAGGCAGCTTCAAAGCTGTGTGTGGATTGTCCTAATTCCCGCTGATTAATCAGGCATTTGTCGCTTTTATGTGCAAATTCAATAGGATCTTCAATGGTAAGGATATGATCTTTGTTGTGATGGTTAATGTGGTCAATCATGGCGGCAAGTGTTGTACTTTTGCCTGAGCCTGTAGGGCCAGTGACCAAAACCAAGCCATGTAATTTGTTGACAATAGAAAGAATCGCTTCTGAGCCGCCAATAACTTCCAGCGGTACTGTTTTGTTAGGAATGGTACGAAATGCCCCGGCTGCGCCATTGGAGTGGTGAAAAGCATTGACGCGAAAACGCGCAAGATCCTCAATTTCATAGGCGTAGTCAACTTCCAACTCTTTTTCGTACACGCGTTTATGTTCATCTGTCATAGTTTCTTGTAATAAACCAAGAGTCGTGGCATGATCAAGCACAGGCAAGTCGTCTAGTTTTTTTAAGCTACCGTCAACACGAATAATGGGTGCATGGTGAGTGGAAATGTGTAAGTCGGATGCATTTGCGGCAACAGCCAGGCTTAAAAGTTCATTGATTTTCATAGAATGCCACTCCCTGTGGGATAAATGCGATGCTATTACAAAATATAACGAATATTGTGCGCCGTATCAATGATGCAGAGCAAAAATTTAACAGAGTCTCTGGTTCTGTGGAGATATTAGCGGCGAGTAAGGGTCAAACAGCGGCAGATATTGCAACAGCGTTTGCAGCGGGCATTCATCGTTTTGGTGAGAATTATGTGCAAGAAGCTTTACCCAAAATAGAGGCCCTCAAAGATAAACCCATAGAATGGCATTTCATTGGCGCCATTCAAAGCAATAAGA
>JAHFSI010000018.1 GCA_023265835.1 Legionellales bacterium | reverse complement strand
AAACATTGCTTGATAATTCAATTGTCATGGTATTGTTTATCTTTGGTGATTTTTGCGGAATAGGTTCCCGCTTTCGCGGGAATGACAATGGGAGGAAACGGGAATGACAATAGGGAAGCGGGAATGACAGTGGGGTTTACCGGCTTTTTAACCCAGGAGATGATGAGTTTGTGGGGGATGAAGCAGGCGCGGCTTTTTTAGGAGCTAGTATGGAAAAAGGTACCACGCTGCTGCTGATTTTTCCGTACACGCCGGGAAGATTATCTAATGCAACTTTTAGTGCATATTGATAATCCTTGTCGATTTGCTCCATGGTTTCTTTGTATTTTTGCGGATCGTTCTTTTCTAGATTTTTATGCACGGTCTGAAAGTGTTCGGCTTCTTTTTTATATTCTTCTATGGCCCGCAGGTAATGTGCATCCTGAGATTGTTTGACTATTTTAATTTCTAAATTTTCTTCCGCACGGTTTCCTGCTATCTGTTGGAGTTGGCCGCAGCAGGCTGCAATGCTTTTAGCAAAAGCATTATAACCACAGTTATTATCATGCAACGTAGTCTGATCAATTTCTCCATCCAACACCGCATCCCACTTCGTATTGTTTGAATTGGCCAGGACAACAACAGGTTGGTCTGGCATCTCAACTGCTGATAGAACGGTGCGAGGTCTATTAATATATTGTGGTCCAGCATATTCAACAATAAAATTAACCCGCAACAATTCAGCTAAAAGAGTAAGCTCAATGTCCGTGGCCCAGGCTTGATCGGGTGATTGTGTTTTAATAAATTTTTCTTTACCGCCAATGACATCGATATACTTACGAAGCCGTTTGACCGCAGGGCCATCCTCAACAGGATTTCCATGGATATCTTTTAAGCCGCCTTCCAAATAACGAAATACCAACGGCCTTAAATCGCGAGCCATACGCGCTTGATATTCCTTGCCTTGATAAGCAAAATGTTGGTCTAGGCCGAAGCGTTCTAACTGTCTGATAAGCATAAGTTATCTCTTTTGGGAATGATAATGCTGGATTATACAAGCAGCTGTAAAAAAGTCAATGCCAGCGGCTGATTTTGTTTATTTTTTTATCAAACCAAAGGAAATAAAAACGGCCACAGGGCGGCCACATCAACCGCAAGAATCTTTAAGCCTTATTTTTTTCTGCAGATAGAGACATCAATTCTCTGTTAATAGTAAAACTTAATACGGTTCTGATTACCACAATGATTGCTAAAATGCCGACTGCATAATAATCAGGAGTGGTTGTGGTGCCGATCAAATCTGCAGCCACAATAAATTCCAGGCCTAACACTAGCACTCTGCCTAAATTAAGCCGAATTAAATTGATACTGGGATCATGTTTTGCCAAACGGCCTTTAATAAAATACAGGGCGTATTGATAAGTGGAATATAAAATCCCAGATAAAATGATTAAGATGCCTATAAAAGAAATGCTGTGCTGAATCATTAACAAAACTTGATGTAAATTGAATCCATTCATGATTGTTCTTCCTTTCCGTAATATTTCACCCCAATCTCAATCCGCTTTCTATTATTTTGCAACCGCCACCGGTTCGTATCACGCAGCGAATAAACACATCCACAATATTCTTGTTGATAAAATTGTTCCTGTTTGGAAATTTCAATCATGCGTTGCGAACCGCCGTCTTTTCGCCAATTGAAAGTCCAATAAGTCATGTTGGGATAATGAGAGGCAGCGCGTGTGCCGGAGTCATTAATTTGGTCCCTATTTTTCCAGCGAGAGATACCCAACGAACTGGTAAACACAGAAAATCCATGTTCATGCGCATAAAGTGCAGTGCGTTCAAAACGCATATCAAAGCACATAGTGCACCGTATACCGCGCTCAGGTTCAAACTCCATTCCTTTGGCGCGCTTGAACCACTCATCTTTATCGTAATCGCCGTCTACAAACGGCACCTTGTTTTTTTCAGCAAAACGAATATTTTCATTTTTGCGTATTTCGTATTCTTGTAAGGGATGGATGTTGGGATTATAAAAATAGATGGTATAGGGAATACTGGAGTCCAGGAGACGTTGCATGACTTCGCCGGAGCAGGGGGCGCAGCAGGAGTGCAGGAGGAGTTTGGCTGCTTGGTTGGGGAGTTGGAGGAGCATGGAGGTTCCTTGGTAAATAGGGATATTTAAAAGAAACTAAAGGAGAAAAGCAATGAATTGTTGTTGAATAAATCAAAAAAAGAGCATCGTCATTGCGAGCGAAGCGAAGCAACCCAGGTTTTTGGGAGCAGATTAGTACCATTTACGCTTAGAAGCAGCGCTCAAAAGACTGGGTTGCTTCGCTTCGCTCGCAATGACGGCGCTACTTTTCCAGTCTAAGTTTGATTTATTCAACAAAGCCCCCTGAGGGGGAAGGAATGTTCTAACAGGTGCTTGCTAGTAATTTCCTTCCCCCTCAGGGGGAAGGTCAGGAAGGGGGGATATATTATCAAATTATTCAAGTCGTCTCCGGTAAAAACCCATCTGTCTGCATGTTCCATAACATTGCAAAATGGCCTTTTATTTTCAACAATTGTTCTTTTGTTCCCTCTTCAATAATCTTCCCATGATGAAACACAATAATACGATTCATATCGCTTAACGTAGATAACCGATGGGCGACGACGATAGTTGTGCGGTTTTGCATGAGATGATGCAGGCTTTCTTGGATTAATTTTTCTGTCACGGAATCCAACGCAGAAGTAGCTTCATCTAAAATTAAAATCGGTGCATTTTTTAAAATAGCACGCGCAATGGCAATACGTTGCCGTTGTCCACCCGATAATTTGATGCCGCGTTCACCCACTAATGCCGAGTAGGTTCCATCCAACTTGCTGATAAATTCATGACAATGCGCCAGTTCCGAGGCGCGAATGACTTCATCATCTGACGCATCTAACATACCATAACGAATATTTTCCATTAAACTGCGATGAAACAACGCAGGATCTTGCGGAATCATGGCAATTTGCGCACGTAAAGAATCTTGTGTGACATGGGAAATATCTTGTCCGTCAATTAAAATATGTCCGGTTTGCACATCATAAAACCGCAGCATCAAATTAACAAACGTAGTTTTGCCCGAACCGGAAAAACCCACTAAACCCACTTTTTCACCCGCGGCAATGGTGAGCGATAAATTTTTAAAAACGGGACGATTTTTTTGATAAGCAAATGAGACCTCATCAAATTGAATTTTGCCTTGTGAAATAACAATCGGTTTTGCATCAGGTGTATCTGTGAGATCATGGCTTCTTCTGACCAAGCTCAGCGCATTACCAATAACGCCTGCTTCACGCGTATAAACCGTCATTTGGTAACTGACAAACCAAATGAATCCTAATAACCAAAAAGCCTGCATGCCGACTTGAGTAAAATCGCCCAGCGTGACCCATTGTTGTATCCAACCGTGTATTAAAGTAAAAATAACGCTAAAAATTAAAAACAATCCATTCAAGCCTAATCCAATGCGCGTGAGTTCCATCATGAACATGGCTTTTTTCGCTTTCACAATTTCATCATGCTGGAATTGTGCTAAATATTTTAATTCATATTTAGTACGCGCAAACAAACGTACGTTGAGGATATTGCTGAAGACGTCGACAATTTTACCGCTTAAAGTGGCTTCAGCCTTGGAATGAGTTTCCCATAAATGATTGCCATAATAGACAAATACAATGGTCAAACAAATATGAAAGCATAACCAAAAAAAGACTATCACGGCAAAAATAGGCTGTGTCAGCCACATCATGATTAACACCATCAATGCGCCGACAAAAGCCGTGACAAATTGAAAACAAATGATTTCCATGATGGCTTGACAACTGGTGGGCAGATCTGCCAATTTTTTTGCGATGGTGCCGGCAAAATGGCTCATAAAGTAATCGTGTGAATGCGATTGAACATAACTAAACACGGCCGCGCGGATTTTTGCGCGAAAACGAGGAAAGGTAAATGCTTGCAAGAACCCCTGGCCCCGCTGAAAAATCTCTGTCACCACCCAAAAAAGCACTAATAATATTAATATGCCTTTGACCGCCGAATAAATATTTTGTGGATTGCCTTGATAGGCTTGAATGGTATTGACCAGCCTTTTAAGAAAATAAGGGAAAAACACATCATTTAACGCCCAAATGATGGATGATAATGTTAAGAGTAAAAATTTGAATTTTTGTTGACGGACGAAGTGGAAGATAAATTTATAGGTAGTCGTGGGTAGGCTCATGTCAATACCTATCAATTAGAACTGGCAAGCAGATAGCTTAACATAGTTTTTTGCTGGAGGGGAGGATGGGCAGAGGCGATCATGAACGAGTAACAGTGCCAATGCTGTCATCCCGCAAAATTTTCGTCAATAGTACTCGATAAAGACACCGCTCTAACACGAAAATTTGTGCGGGATCCGGTTACGGCCTTATTAGTAAGATATACATGACTAATACAGATCGCTACCGGATCCCGCACAAATTTTCGTGTTAGGACAGTGTTTTTGTTAAATATCGTTGACGAAAATTTTGCGGGATGACAGTATTGGTGCAGCCTGCCAGCCACAAATCGTGTCGATCCCTCAGCCCTCAGGGGGAAGGTCAGGAAGGGGGGGGTGAACAAATTCATTATTTTTTCTTAAGTTGATGTCATTGCATGAATGAGTACCCAGACCATACCCTACTGCCATCTATCCTGAGCAAAGCGAAGGATGGCAGGAACATGGGTTTTTATGATCTTTTTGGCGCTGCGAACGCTATGGTCTGTTTTAAGGTCTCGTCTACAGCCGCATTAACGGCGCGTTTGCCAGCTGTGCAGTCGGACGTCCATAAAGAATGGCCATATTTTGCAATACCCGCACTAGCTGTAGTTGTTTTAGCAACCACTGCACTAGCTACCATTGCTTTCCCGACTCCGAAAACGGCTGCTGCAGCAAGAATAGCTTCTATGAGATTATATATTGCATTTAAGCCTTTTCTTGTCTTAGTCTGTCTTGTATAAATTTCATCTAGCAGAGATACAACACGATTGAGAGTATCTGTATTCTCCTGCGTCTTGAACCAGATGGTTGCTGCTTGTGCTTGAGCTGCAGCATCACCGACAAAAATCAATTGTTGTTCAAGGGCTTTTATTTCTTTCTGAAACGCAGACCCAAGTGTCGCTAATGACTGGTTCTTAAGATGTACTTTGTATCTTTTTCCTGGGGTGTCGTCAGCTTTTGTTTCTTGGGTCTTTACCTTTGGCTCAGCACTAAGCTCCGCGCCAAAATCATTATACCTCTGCGCCTGTTGTAGTTTGGATTGTAAATTCGTTAACGTTTTGTGAATAACTGTCTGATTGTCAGGGTCTTGATCCACTAGATCTTTTCTTGTCGTTGCAATATCGCCAAATTCGGTCTGGCCTTCAGTATATGGTCTAAGTGTTCTATATAAGTTTTGAAATAATGACATATTTTCTCCATTATTGTTGTTTGTAACAGGGTTAAAAAATTTTTAAAAACGCATCTTAGCTTTCATTACGATCAGAAGCAACTGATTAAAATAGCGATCAACCCTCAATCGGCCTGGCCATCGCAAAATTGACATGATGCTCAAAGGTAGAACCTAGCTTCCAAGCATACGCAGAAGGCTCGCCGGTATCCGGATCGACTTTAATTTTCATAGTGCCGATACCAATACCCGAAGTATGTGGCAAGCGTGTGTCTTGGCTATGGCCGGAAGAAGCAGAATCGGTCACTCGCACCATAAACGCATCTTGAATTCGTGTGGGCTTGTTCATCACCACCATCACATGCCCGCTGACGCCCGTATGTGAATTTTTGTTGTTCCGAAACACTAAAATGTCTCCGGGTTGTAATTCTTTGACATAATCAATTTTGTTCCAATAATGTCTTGGTTTATACGTCAACCCAGTAAAAAAATGATAATAATGTTCCGTGGTCGGCTTATCAGACCCGGTGGAATGTACCAAGCTGGAATACGCGGCAGGATTGGAAACTTGTAATAAATGGTCTACATAATCCGAGCAATCAATTATATAAACACCTTTTGAGCGGTCAAAATGCGTGCCGCCTAATTTATAAGCGGTATAACGCAACGTAGAAATAGTATTATGCACAAACCGCACCATGTGTTCGCCAATAGAAGACATGAGGCCATGCGCGGGTTGTTCAGCTTCTTCTATAGAATCTTGCAGGGCAGCACGGGCGATAGTTGAATGATGGCGTGTATGAGTACGCGCATGATGTGTACGTGAATGCGTTTGATGTTTATGTACTGTTTTGTGCGCAGTCGTTTTAACATGCCGAGTTTTTTTAACGACATGATGCACAGGCCGCTTGACAGGATGCTGTGGAACAGTTGCGCTGCATTGCAAGCTATATAACAATGCAAAAATCGCAAAAAACATCATCGTTATTTTTGTTTTAATCATCATGAAATAACTTATTTAAGATTTGATCATAAGAGAATGAACGTTATACTAGCCTTAATTCTTCCATGGGCGCAAGTCTATAACTACTTTTTGAACAAAAACAACCTTATTTGAGATAAAAAGTGAACATATGAGTCATGAACTGATCATGCTGGATGCGGTTTCATTAGCATTTGGCCTAGACGTTTTATTAGACCACGTCAAATTGCAAATTGCGTCTGGAGAGCGTGTTTGTTTAATTGGCCGTAATGGGGCGGGCAAATCATCGCTGCTGAAAATTATTGAAGGAACATTGTTGCCAGACAGCGGCACGGTCTGGCGTAAACCGCATTTACGTTTGGCACGTCTGGCGCAAGAATTGCCGCAACAAAGTACGGCGACAGTGTATGAGTTTGTCGCGGCGGGATTGGCCGATACGGGAAAACTGCTTGCGGATTATCATGCCTTGACCCAACGCTTAATACATGCCCACACAGAACAAGACTTAAATCAGCTGCAGCAATTACAACAGCGCATTGATATGCAAAACGGCTGGCAGTTTGAACAAACCATCAAGACAATTTTGACACGATTAGAATTAACGCCCGATCTTGAGGTCGCAAAACTGTCCGGCGGCTGGCAGCGTCGTGTCGCGCTGGCACAGGTGTTAGTGGCTTCACCTGAATTGATATTACTGGATGAACCGACTAACCATTTAGACATTGCAGCCATTCAATGGTTAGAGGAGCAGCTAACCAATTTAAATGTGGGTCTTATTTTTATTACCCATGACCGCGCACTGTTGCAGCGTCTTGCTACCCGTATCATTGAGCTAGACCGCGGTCAGTTGACTTCATGGCCGGGTGATTACGGCAATTTTTTGCGGCGCAAAGAAGAAATGCTGCATGCGGAGGCGCAACACAATGCTGAATTTGATAAAAAATTAGCGCAAGAAGAACGTTGGATCCGCATGGGAATTAAAGCGAGACGTACACGTAACGAAGGCCGTGTGCGTGCATTAAAAGCATTACGTAAAGAACGTTCAGAGCGAAAGGTATTGCAAGGCAAAGCGGCTTTTAATCTCAATGAAGCGCAAAAATCAGGAAAGTTGGTGATAGAAGCAGAGCATCTTACCCATTATTTTAATCAGCAGTGTATTATTCACGATTTTTCATTGCGTATCATGCGTGGTGATCGTATTGCATTAGTGGGGCCTAATGGTATAGGCAAAAGTACCTTATTAAATATTTTACTAAAAAAAATCGAACCCACTCAAGGCACTATCACCCACGGTACTCAATTACAAATTGCTTACTTCGATCAATTGCGTCAAGCGTTAGATTTAGAAAAAACGGTATTAGACAATGTAGCCCAAGGCAATGAAACAATTGATGTGAATGGTCAAAAACGTCATGTGATTGGTTATCTCGGTGATTTTCTGTTTACGCCGCAACGCGCATTGACTCCTGTGAAAGCATTATCGGGCGGAGAGTGTAATCGTTTATTGCTGGCGCGGTTGTTTAGTCGTCCTAGTAATTTACTCATTTTAGATGAGCCAACCAACGATTTAGATATTGAAACATTAGAACTGCTGGAAGAATTGCTGAGCAGCTATCAAGGTACTTTATTGTTGGTCAGCCATGATCGCGCTTTTTTAGATAATGTGGTGACGAGTACTTTATGGTTTGAAGGAGAGGGGAAAATTACTGAATATGTGGGTGGTTATCAGGATGCGTTGCGGCAAGCACAAAAGCAGCCCGTGTCCGCGCAAGCAGCAAACGTGGAAAAAAGCCCTAAAGAAAAACCTAAACGCGTAGTCAGGTTAACGTATAAAGAACAAAAAGAACTAGCGGAACTTCCTCAACGTATTATCGAACTAGAAGCTAAACAAACTGAATTACAGCATTGCATTGCAACACCTGATTTTTATCAGAAAAAGGCGGCGGAGATTGCGGCAGTGTTTGAGGAGTTAAAAAATGTGGAAAAAGAGTTAGGGCTTGCATATCAGCGGTGGGAAATACTAGAAAATAAATAATATTTATGCACAGCCTCTCCCCCCTTGTGGGAAAGGCTTTGCTAAGCAGTGCGTTAAAAGAGGCCTGAAGAAAATGTTCGAAAATATATACAGCGACATAAAATTGTTTTATGATAATTTTATTAACATATTAGGGCTAAGTAACATGAAAAAAGGAATTTTCGTATTGCTAGGTGGGTTTATTTTTTTTGCACTGTGTTTTTGTCGTGTGTATGCCGCTACTACGACTAGTAATATAGATAGCGGGTCAGTGCGTCCACCAGGTGGGGTGGGGTCGTCGAGCCAGGCCGTATCGTCACAATATTCAACTGTTAACATTCCTTCTCAAGCGGTCCTTAACCAACAATATGCCTCGACTTATATACCAGCGTGTCCTGCTAATCCGGTGTGTCCTGATATTAATGGGAAGCTGCCGGCTGGACAAACAGCAGACTGTCCTGATTTTTGCACGGTAAGCCGAAGTGTTAATGAATATACGGTGTTAGGTGTCACTACTATTGCCTCTACAACAGCACCAGCCTGTCCTGCTCCTTATGTCATAGTCGATACTTATCAGGTAGGAAAAGAAATTGCTCAAAACAGCAATCCGGCGCCTGCACCTTATCCCATTTCGGATTACACTCTTTTTGTGGGTTATGTTCTTTCAGGATATACCTGTACGACCTACCCCGCAGGGACTCATACACAATGCGGCTTTAGTTTCGGTGCGATCGTCATGCCGCCATGGCCAAATTCATGGCCTTCTGTACTTGTGACAGGTTATTTGGGCTACTACACTGCTGACAATAGCAATTCTGATTATTGTAAACTGGCGCCGTATTGCACTTATTATTGCGACCATAACTATGTTGCGACGGATACGCTATATTCTTATTCATACAGTTACTTAAAATGCACACCGCCTCCGGGGTTGTTTTATACCGGCAGTACAGTGCCCACGGCCTTTGTCTGCGCAGCTCGTAAGGCTGCTTGGCAAAAGGGCAACTAATATAAATAGGGTGGAATCTCCTACTTTGGTTGCTACAGTGATGTAAAAGTGATACACTTCAGGCGCTCGTTTTTAATTTAAAAGAGAGAGTTAGTTATGGCCACTAAAAATCCTAGAATTAATATTACGTTAGAAAAGTCTGTTGCCGGCCTTTTAATTACCTTAGCTAAATCAGAGCATACATCCGTTTCTCACCTTGCAAAGGAACTTATCTTGGAAGCAATGGAACGTCGAGAAGACATTGCCTTGTCTACCCTCGCTGAGCTTCGTGATACACCTAAAGCGAGAAAAGTCAAACATGATGACGCATGGAAATAAACCTTACCAAATTGAATATCTTATTTCAGTGATAAAAGAAGATATCGTTTTGCTTCCCAAAAAAACCAAAGCCATTATTAAAAAAGCAATTGAAGAAAGGTTAATGGTTGATCCAATCGGATTCGGCAAACCACTGCGTTATAATTTACGTGGGCATCGACGGTTGCGGGTGGGTGATTACCGTGTTGTTTATCGAATTAATTCCAACTTGAAAACAGTTATTATTGTTGCGATTAAACATCGTAAAGATATCTATGAGGAATAATTTGTTTAAAAATAAAATTAGCAAGAATGGAGTAAGTAAAAGTAGTCGGGTGTTTGGCGTTATAAAATAAATAGCCGTTGCATGTCGGCGTTGCTTTTTCAGCGGCACAGCTTTGGCTTGTGTTCATTAATTGATAGCGAGCAGGGTCCGCAAGTATTTTATCAAACAAGCTACTGATGGAAATATAGTGCGAAGGCGGGAGCATATATTTTCCTCCTCCTTGTTGATTTTGGAGCTTGTCATTAAAATCTTGCGTCATATTTTTCAAGCTTTTTTCAAGATTGGGCTTTCCATAAAATATTTTTAACGCCCAACTATTGTTGGCGCGGACAGCAGGTGTTTTTGATAAGTCAGGCAGATTTAAGATATAAATCTTCTCTGGCCTGACGCCCGCATCAATTAATTGTTTCTTTGCCAGATTAATATTTTTGACCGCGAGGTCGGCCACGGCCGCTAGTGCTTGCGGTGAAGGCAAAGCAAATCGCTCGACTAACAATTTTTTCATAAAAGAATGGTCCATATAAGCGGTATAATAATTTAATAAATCATTGCCGCCAGACCAAATAAAATAAATGCTTTCGAGATTCGGGTTATATTGTACGCTATCTAAATAAGCGTCGACTTGTTTTATCAAACCGGGAACACAAGTACTGATAATATTTCCCGCAGCATCTTTTATAACGCCTGGATGAATACAATTGGGATTCATATACGGCAGCGGCGGATCTTTTTGGGGCCAATCTGTATTGAAATAATAGTCGCTGGTATCTGCACTAGCGTAGGCATAGCTAATGTTATCATTAAGTGGATTGAGATTAGGCCGGCTCGATGCATAAACGGGTTTATTTAGTGTTTTATTAACAAGATAATTTAGTGTTTTATTAACAAGATAATTTATCCAAATGTCTTTTCGGTTTTGCGCGTTGGGGTTAGTGATAGGTGTTCCTACTACGCCATTCATTAGAATCCAGTTATTATTGCCGATATCACTTAGGCTATCACCAAAAAAAATCATATTGCGGATAGGGGGCGTTGCGGCTGAGACGAGATTGGTTAGGAGAAAATTGGAAATAAGTAATAAAAAAATAATTTTTCGTCCATGCGGCACGGGGACTGCTCCTGTAGTTTATATTTATTCTAACTCATTGACTTACAGAGTTAAATACTGATAGTTTATTTATTAAATGAAAGGGAACTCAGGCCGTGCAAAACGTAACTGTCATAACCATGTCCGTCATCAGCTTATTACTGATTATCGCAGGAATCACCAAATTAATTAGCAAATATATCAAAGTTCCTTTTACTATTCTTCTCATGATAGTAGGCTTTTTACTGTCCTACCTGACTCAACAACATGCCAGTTTCATCCAACAACTCACCCAATATCAAGGTTATCCCGATATCCTATTATATGTCTGCTTGCCAACTTTGATTTTTCAAGCTGCCTTTACCATGGATGGACGGCTGTTACGGCAAAATATCATGCCGGTCCTGGCGCTCTCTATACCGGGACTGTGCATATCTACTTTGCTGATTGGATTCATCGTGAATTTTTTGACGCCACTTTCCTTGTCTACCGGCTTATTGTTAGGTGCTATTCTCAGCGCCACAGACTCGGTCGCAGTAATTGCTATTTTTAGACAATTAAGCGTGCCTAAACGATTATCTATTTTGGTGGAAGGCGAAAGTTTATTTAATAGTTCAACAGCGTTTGTGGTGGTCAAAACCATTCTTTTTGTCATGGCGGCCACTGTTATTACCACTCATGGCCTTATTTTTGCTGGCATTTATCAGTTTGTATGGAATTTCTTTGGTGGCATTTTGGTTGGGCTGTTTACCACTTTTTTGACGGGCTATTTAATTTCATTCATGGAGGATGAAATTCTTATCGTCGTATCACTCACCGTTATTTTAGCTTATTTTTCCTTTATTCTTGCAGAAATAGTATTTCAAGTCAGCGGTGTCATGGCGACGATTACAGCAGGTGTGGTCATGGCTGATTGGGGACGTACAAAATTTTCCTCGATGAGCGAGAAGTACATTAGCGTTTTTTTAGGATTTTTAGCTTACATCGTGAATTCACTGATTTTTATCCTCGTCGGATATAGCGTGAAGCCCTTGGTGTTGCTGCACTCCATTGGGATGATTGTCATTGTCATTATCACGATGTTGGTTGCGCGTGCGATCATGGTATTTGGTCTGATACCTCTTATCAGTCAATTACCTAATTCAGCGCCCATTAATTTGCGTTATCAAACTATTACCTGGTTGGGCGGCATTCAAGGCGCTCTTGGGTTGACCATGGTTTTAGGCATTAGCCAGAGCGTCCCTGAACATGATCTGCTTATTTCTATTGTCATGGCTGCTGTGCTGTTTACCATTATTGTACAAGGCTCGCTGATGGTCAAAATGATTCATTGGTTAAAGCTGGACCGGCCTCTGTTATCAGACCGCACTGTGACGATTGAAGCAGAGCTTGCCGCAGAATACATGACACTTGAGCGTATCCCCGCGTTACAAAATGGCGGCTCGTTTTCGATGAAAATTGCGAAAGACCTTGAAGCAGCTTGTAAAAAATCCATTATCAAAAAGAAAAAACAATTAGACCGGTTAAAAGAGAAAAAATTGACGGACGAAAAAGAAAAGAAATTACTACTATTGTCCTGTTTAGCGGAAGAAAAATGTTTATATTATGATATATTTTCTAAAGGCCATTTAAGTGAAAAATCTTACCGCGTTTTAACGCATAATGTGGACATGGAAATTGATTCAATTCGTTATAGCGGAAAAATAATTCAAAAAAATACGATTTCTTGGTTTAGAAAAATCTATCTTTTTGGTATGGAACTCGGGCAAAAGATTCCATTATTAGTGGGCATAGAGAACAAATTGCGAATTCGCCAGTCGATTATTGATTATGAGGAAAAATGGGGGGCGCATCAAGGCTGTATTGCGGTGCTTAAACATTTAGATGAAGTGACGCAGACGAACACTATCAATAAAAAGATCATTAATCAAGTTAAAAAAATCTTTGTCAATTGGTTTAATGTGACTGAAAAATATTTGAATGAAGTTGCCGATCAATTTCCGGAGTTTGTTAATGATATGCAAGAACGTTTTGGGAAACGGCTATTGTTGCATGCAAAATATGAATCAATGATTAATCAAGTTCAGCAAGGTGTATTGCCGCAAACCGTCGCCGATAGAATTATCAAAAAATACAAGAAGGCTCTGCAGAAATTAACCAAAAAGCATCCGGAAAAATTAAAATTAGATCCACTCAACTTGTTGCAAAAAATACCTCTTTTTAAAGATTTTTCTGAAACTGAATTAAAAGAAGTGATTAAATTGTTACACGAGCATCATGTGCCGCCGGACGAGATGATTATACGTGAAGGCGATGCGGGCGATTCATTATACCTGATAGCGCGTGGCGTAGTGCGGGTGCTTAAAGACAAAGCAGGGCAGGATGTTGAAGTCGCAACATTGATGGCGGGGGATTTTTTTGGGGAAATTGCTTTGTTACAACATGTAAAACGGACTGCTACTTGCAAGACAGTTACTCCTTGTATTTTATATATCTTGACACGGGGTGATTTTGAGATGTTGATTCAACGGTTCCCGGAAATTAAAGCGATTGTGGCAAAAAGAAGATGACTACCTAAGGAAAGCCTGGCATGGGCACGCATGCGGGCACGTTTACGGATACATTCAATTCTTTTGTATGAAAAAGCGATCTCGGCGTACAAGCTTTTATTTTTAATTCCGCGTGCTTTTTCTCCAACGCCCCAAATTCACCCATGGCTAACGGGCATAGCAAATCAGTAATGGCCGTTTTGCGTGTGCCAAAACCTCTGTAAGCATATAAAGCGATAAGCCCCCATGTGATACCTAATCCCATGGGGCTGAGTGCAAAAGTAGTGGCGCCTAGCGCAAGAAAAAAATTAGTTAAAATAAAATAACCACCACTGATACGTAATGCAACAAATACGCCCAATAAAACACCTTGAATGAATTTTTTACCGATTGTTTCCTCAAGCGCTATATTTTTAAATGTTATGATTTCATCATAATACCTTATAAACTGTACCAAATTAGATTGAAAATTTTTATCAGCTTCTAACTGTAGTAATTTATCAGCAATTTCATTTAGTAAACGCAGTTGCTCTCTAGCTTCTGTGATTTCTTGCGTTGATACAGAAGAAAGACCGACAGATGTTTTTAATACTGGGAAGATTTGTGCATAAAAGACGGTCAAATCAATAATGCTTACTATCACAGAAATAAAATAAATAGTGCTTTGCTCAAGAAAGGCCGCATGGTCTGTCAGTAATAAAGTCATGCCGATAAAATCATTGAGTAGTGGAAAACCAATTTCGCTGGTGAAAAGTGCGATTAATTTCAAATCATAAATGGACAAGCATTGGCAAGCTGCATGAAATTCTTCAATTTTAATCTCAATCCCAGGCGTTTTTTTGCCATCAATATCTTGTTCTTCAGAACACTTCTCTTTAAACAGCCGATAAGTTTCTTCTAAGTTATCAAATTCTTTTTCTTGCAGAGGATTAAGAAGCTCAGAAGTAGCACCTTTTCGTGTTTGATAGCCTTCAAAAGCAAAGAGGGCGATCAAAGACCACATGATAATCATACCCACCGGAGTGAGAGAAAATGCAGTGAGCCCTACAGTGGAAAAAAAGTGAATCAAAATAAAATATCCGCCGCTGGCGCGCAAAGCGGCAAAAATGCCTAGCAAAAGCACCAGCAAACAAAATATGACAAATTTTCTGAATTTGGTTTTCTGTATGAGGCCATCCTTTTGTTTCATAATTCTTTTAAATGAAGTTTCCAGTTCATTCAATTCCTCTTGCGTTGGTTTTTCCTCAGCCAATAATTTTATGAGGGTTTGATTTAATAAAACAAACTCATTTTCTAGTGTCTGAATTTTATTATTATCCAGACCAATCGCTTTTTTGTAAACATCAAATAATAAAGCATAGTGCAAAATAGCCTCTACATTGCTGCAAAGTATAGCAATTAAATAAATTACGGGTTGGCCGATTAAAGTAATATGGTCTGTTATTAAGCGATGCATGCCTACTAAATTATTAATAAATGGTAAACCAATTTCGCTGATAAACACGGTGGTGGATGTAGCTTGATAGAGGATAGAATTATCAGGTATTTTTTCTTTTGCGGGCGGTAGTTTATTGTTCAGATTTTTAATCATGAATATGCTGGAAGACATTGGTTACTCCTATCGTTGAAAGTGATAGCTGTTGAATGTCAATGTGAGTGCACAAGCTGTCATCAACCATGTTATTGAGTATTGAGGGTGCAATCTAGCGCAACCTCCAGTCTGTCATCCCGCAAAATTTTCGTCAACAGTATTTGACAAAAACATTGTTCTAACACGAAAATTTGTGCGGGATCCGGTTGCAATTTTTATTAGTAAGGTATAGATTTTGTTGAGCCCATCCTGAAAGGAACCAAAAATGTTGCACGCTCCAACTATTGTTCACGTATACAATAACAATAATTTTTTTTCATTACTAACCTATTTAGCGATTCTGCTTGGTTTATTATTGTGCTTGCAATTATTAAAACTAAAAACCAATCAAACTGAAAACAAGACAGCTTTGCTGCCGTCTATTCTGAATGCAGTCGCTGAAAAAGTCCAAACACCCTTGCTTTTTTTGATTTTAATCTATATCGGTGATATTGCCTTAAATTTATGGGGCCATTTAGTGGCTGGGACTGTTTTTCAATTATTAAATTATGTCTTAAAAATCGGTGAATATGCACTTTATTTTTGGTTAGTCTTAGATAGTTATCATACAGTCAATGCTCGTTTATTAGAGTGGTTTGTACAAACAAGAAGAAACGCGTTATACGTGATTATGTCCACGCTGGCCCAAAGTTTATATGCCGCCATTGGCTTATTGATGGTGTTATTTTTTATTCCTTTATTGGGTATCACGGGTCTGCAGGAAGCGTTGCTGGAAAAAATAGCTAAATTATTATTAATTGGCACTATAGGCTGGATATTTTTAAAACTTGTGGATGGTATTCAGAAATTAATTATTCATTATATTAATGTGGCAAACAATAGCGGCATTAAAATTCGCGCTATTAATACTCAAGTTATTTTGATGAAGAAAATCCTGCAAATTCTCATCATTATTGTGACGATTGCAGCAGGCTTAATGTGTTTTGACAGCGTAAGAAATTTAGGTGCCGGTTTATTAACGACAGCAGGTGTTTTAGGCGCGATAGGCGCGTTTGCAAGCCAGCAAAGCTTGAGTAGATTATTTACTGGGTTGCAACTTGCTTTTTCTCAACCCATTCGAATTGGAGATAGGGTCATTGTTGACAATGAAAATGGCCAAATAGAGGAAATTGCACTTTCTTATGTGGTCGTTAAACTGTGGGACTTGCGGCGCCTCATTCTTCCAGCGGATTATTTTTTTTCCAAGGGTCTGCAAAACTTAACAAGAAATTCAACGGAATTATTAGGCACTATTTTTATCTATGCAGATTATACTTTGCCTATTGATGATATCAGAGAAAAGTTTTTTGAATTTTTAAACAGTTCTGAATTATGGAACAAAAATGTTGCGACATTTCAATTAACAGACGTTAAAGAAAATACCATAGAATTACGCGGATTAGTTAGTGCGAACGATGCGGATACGCTATGGAACTTGCGTTGTGACATCAGAGAAAAATTAATGAAATATATTGTTAGCACTTATCCTGATTCATTGCCTATGAATAGAAATGTCTTTAAGAAGGTAAACGATGAAAAAATTTAAGATGATCAGCAGGGCAGGGTTTGCAATAGGGCTGCTTCTATCGAGCGCGTGGGGGCCTTTCTGTAATACTGTTGAATTATGTCAAAACAACAGTTGCGCGTGCACTGTGTCAGCTGATGGGGCTTATGGGCGATACTATTATGTGGATTTTCCTAATATTAAAAAAGGGAATGTATATCAGCTTAGTTTTGCTTTAGCATCAAACTGGATTATTTTAAAGCTGAATGATTCTACTTTTCCACAAGGTATTGACACCCATTTTCCGGAAACAACGACTTTTACGATTGATGCAAAAGCGATGGTAAAAGATATAGATCACATTAAGATTAAATATTATGTTCCGCCATCAGATACTCCTGCGGAGATTGTTGCAAGTATTCGTTTAGTTACGGAATAACATCCAAAAACTGTGTGTCTTTTTCCGGCTTGATCATATTAATCAACGCAAAATAATTTACGGCGGCCGCTGAAATCAATGCTAACGGCATCACATAATGATAGGCAAGAAATTGAATGAAGTTCGATTTGAAAAAGGACGGGAGCATGTTTTGCGGAGCATAAAAATCGTATGCCATCCTTGAAAAAGCAGTTCCTGATAACAAGACAAAAATAACCAGCAGTATTTTATAAAAATCCACCTTTTTTATATTGGCCCGCAGTGCCGCCGCAAAATCATAGATTTTTGCCGTAACAAATCCCATGGCATTTAAATAGAGGGCGCCTAATGGCAGCCAAGCGATAAATGCTAAAATAGAGCCAATATGAAGCGCGGTGTTTGGAGAGGACACGACATTCAAGGCCATGTGCGCGATACCATTGGTTGTGGCCAAGTATGCAGTGAGGCTTACAATGGCGCCTATGACTGCGCCCATGACACACACTAGAGTACGTGCCCAATTTATTTTGTTAACACTGTGCCTCTCATGTAAAAATTTTTTCACACTGTATGATAAATTTAAAACGGCAGTGAAATTAATAGCCGAATTGACCATTAGCACAACTATACTTGTCACGATATTTAGCGTATTAGGTAAAATAGGAAGATAACCAAAATAGCTAAAAAATCCGGTGGGAATAGCGCCTAACGTGCTTATTGCTGCAATAATATAGGTATGTGTTTTTTTCGTTATTTTAATGCTAGACAAAGAATACACACCCAAAATTGCATTTGCTAAGCTAGATATGCCACCCAATAAACAACCTACTATAATATAACTCAACCCATTAGGCAGATTTAAAAGGAAAGAAAATTTATATCCATAGGGAAAAGTCGCCAAGGAAGCAATCAACGCGGCTATCACAATCAAAGTAAATTTAAGATTAAAGTCGATTTTCATATAGGGTCTCTAGTTGTTTTTATTATGAAACTATACACAGTCGATTGAATTTTTACAAAATAAGATTTCTTTATCGTTACTCTCTTGCTCTGTGCATGGATCTATCGCGTAGTGATGCGACCGCTTGCTAGGAAATAGTTTTTTCTTATTTATCTCCTGAAAAATCAATAAGATATCCATTTGGCCACTTTTTCCATATTGTGGCTATACTTAAAAGACACAACTAGTCAGTGAGATAATTTATGAAATCGCGTAAAGAGGAAAAGAAACCAGAAGAAGTCGCCATCAAAGAGCTAGGATGGTTGGAAATTTATAGCAGACTGAAACAGTTAAGTGATTCTAAGGCAATTCAAGTCAAGATAAAAAATATCAATAAGACTTGGAAACCATTAATCGATGACATAAAGAAAATGGTGGATGAAGTCAAAGCTAAGCATGCTGAGTTGTTCTTACCTCCAGAGCAACAAGTTGATGCTTCTGCGTCGCCTGATGCTATCCAAACATTTCTTGCTGTTGCCGAAAGAATGATTAAGAAAGCGGATATGATGACTGACACCATTGATCTTGATGTTTATTATGTGGCGAATGAAGAAATGGCAAGAAAAATGATGGTAAATAACGCAGTCATTGTATATAAAAAACTGGATGGTAATTATGGCGCACGTATTGTAGTACAAGAATCGCCTCTTCTTCCCAATAGAAATATTAACGGTATTGTTTCAATTATTAGTAAAGGGAGTGGTAATAAATGCGCAACGTTTAAAAAAAATGACAAACATGAAATTTTACTGACGGAGGAAAGCATTGGTGTAGTGGAAGATATCATCAAAGAAGCGGCAAAGAAGGCAGAAATTCCTGAGACTCTTATTACAAAAAACATACAACAATTATTATCAGGTGGAATCAGTTTAGCCGATGATTTTCCCGCTTTTCTTGATGCTTTATCCAACCTTCCAATTGTTCCAACCATGACACAAAAACTGGGTCAATATAAAAATAAAGGTAAAGGCAATAAATTTAATTTTGAGGCTATGATCAAAGCGGTGTTGCCTACAGAAAGATTAACACAACTTAGAAAACAAGCCTTTGCTGCATTAGCTCCAGAAAAATTTGGATTACTTTCACGAGATGAACAAGCAATCGCGTTGTCTTTAATGGAATCCTATAATGAAGCCATGAAATTTGCTGTATTGGCCATGGATAAATTCGAAATAGAAAGCGGGATGGTTGTTGATGCGCTATCAACCAAAGTTAAAATTGTAGATGGTCAATCGATTAAAGAATTATGCAATGAATTTAATGAAGTCTATAAACAAGCCATGGAAACAGCCAAGTTTACTGCGCAGATGGAATTATATCCATATGATTTTTCTGTTTTAGAACAACGAAAGGCTATGTTAGAAAAAATAAAGGAAGAAAAGCCAGAAAAACCGGATCCTGTATTGGAGCTGAAAAAGAAACGAATTGAGGAACGTATTGATTTGTTAGGGGAAGTGAAGCCTTTGCCAAAGCGTGAGGGTGTGATAGATTTTTATGCGTTTATGAAAAAAACACTTGATGAAAATTATAAGAAGTTAATGCAATTAAAAAAACAATTGCTTCCTGAGGGTGCAGTAGAAGAAGAAAAGACATCTGTTACGCAGAGTGCGAAAGCGGTTGTTAATACAATTGAAAAAGAATTAAAAGGAATATTGGATTCAGGCATATATCAAGCTTACTTTGTGCAGGAAACCAAAGCAGATGAGAATTCTCCATGGGTGCAGCATGTTGCCAATTCACTTCATCAGGTTAAGAAAGCCATAGAAAAAGTAGACCTTTTGCAGCAGCAACATCCTGAATTATTAAAAATAACCACACCATTCTCTCATCTTGAACATCGAGTGAGAGAGGTCGATGAAATGCTAGACGCAGTTGAAAAAATGGCGTTGTCGTTAAATCAACTTCAAAGCAATGTAGAACTTAGAAAATTAATTACAGGGAATAAATTAGATGCTACGGTACAAGTGCAAACATGGAAAGGGCAAGCTGAAAAGGCTAGAAGTGATGCGAGTGCAATCATTGCTTCTATCAAAGAATCAGATGAACCACTGAATGCGCTGATGATTAAAGTACAAAAAATTATTAATGGAAAATTAGAAAGTTCCTCGGATATTTCTTTAAAAAATCCCGCTGCCTTAGTAAAGGCTAATAGTTTGATGGATACGATTATAAAATTACATAAGAAAATAAGCGTAGACACTGAAGAGAAACCTCATTTATTAGGTTTTATCGTTAAGCATTTTTCAAAGATTATTGGAGCTTTAAATGAAATTCCTGATCTATTGCTGATAATAAATCAATTATCACAAAAAGATATGATGAAAATAAATAAAGAACTCAATTCCGCATTAAAAGATATGGTATGGTTGGCGGATAAACTTGAAATTCAGTTATGCTTGCGCGAGGGCTACCTTAGTAATCAGTTGGCTCCCATGATTGCATCTTATTATGATGCGGTAAATCAGATGGGTTATGAATTTTCAGCGGAAGATCGCTATCCTTTTTCTAAGTATATTTTAGAGCAAAGAATGAAATTATCAGAAAGTGGCTCTTGTCCTCAGATTCAAAAAGATTTAATAAATTTGCGTATAGCTAAAGAACAGCACAAAGCTAAGTTATCTTTAGTTCATGATGAATTAAAAGAAGAACCCGCGCCTAATTTACAAGATGACAAAGATAAGTTAATAAAAAAACAAATAGACGATATTATTTCAGGTCATATTACAAAATTGAAGTCTTTAAAGGAAGATGAAGAGACTGATAAGAACACTAAAAAAAACATAGAAACTAAAATTGCTTTATTTACTAAATTAAAAGAAGTTGTTGAAGAACTTGATCAAAATAAACCAATCAGTTTTGATAACATGATGAAACAATTTAAAGCTAAGCATCCTACCAGTGCTTATTTATTATATGAAGGTGATAATGGCAGGGCACTAAAAAAATTAGAACATAAAATGGATTATCAAAATGCAATGCCAGCGGACATATTGAAAGCAATTGATGTTGAACTGGCCGCATTAAAGAAACAACGCGGTTCAACGCATTATATGTATAGCATGCAAAAAACGCAGTTACTTGAAGAGAGAATTAATGCTTGCGAACAATTACGGTTTTTGGTTCAAAAGTATAATTTGCGCGATGCGTTAGGGGAACTGTCGTTAGCGCAAAAAACTCTATTAGAGCGGCATGATAAGGACCTGCTCGACAAAGTGAAGTTGATCGAAGAACATATTGAAGTCAAACATAAAACTAAAACGATTATTGGTGCAGCTAAAGCAGCGCCTGCGCCTAAACCTGTTGTGGTGCCGACAGATTCTGATGAAATGAAATATGCGATTAGTTTGATTCAACGTCGATTGGATGAGTTAAAAGTAGAAAACTTTGTAATAACATCTGAAGGTAGACGATTACAAGCTATTTTATTAAAATCACTTCAAAGTGATCTGGAAAAGGGGGATTCATTAGAATCCGCTATTCACAAAATTCAGGCGGGAAATAATGCGAAACATATGCATTATTTATTTGAAGACAGAACAGGAAAAATGATGAAGTCAGTCCAAAATATCATGATAACTCAACCCGAATTTATTGATCGTTTGGATAAGTCGATTGCTGATTTAAAACAACGGCGTTATGCGCATTTACGTGTGTTTGCAGCGCGCCGTAAGAGTACGATAGATCAGGATATTGAGGTGTTGCAAGGGTTGAAGACGAGTGCGCAAGACAAGAGTGTTAAACAGATTATCCAAAATTTAACACCAACACAAAAAAGTTTGCTACGACAATATGAGCCGGATTTGTCGAATGATTTTAAAAAGCTGCTTGAAGCGAAACCAGCAGCGGCGCCTAAGCTCGGGAATAGATGAAATACCCCCTATTACTATTTCCCCTCCCTAACGCTATAATAACCTGACCCCCCCAAAGATAAGGAAATCCCATGGGCCTCTTCCGCACTAAACCCCTTAATCCTCACCTTAGGAGAAACAATACATGATGCTATTTCTTTTTAGTTTGATGTTGTTGTCGGCCTTGTTCGCATGGAGAGGATGGCGCCACGGCACGCTCGTTTGTTTAAGTATTTTGTTAATATTGGCCGCTATTTCATTTTATGATGATATCACGACACACCTTGCGATTGCGCTATAACACCACCAGGAGGACAGATGAGAACTACGGATGATATTACCATTAATAAAATAGATAAATTGTGCAATATTTTTGAATTGGTGCTTGTTATTGCGATATTATTTTTATCTTTTGCTTTTCAAATTATTTATCATGAATTGCCTTGCCCTTTATGCTTATTCCAACGATTAGGTTTTTTTGGTATTGCATTAGGGTTTTTATTAAATTTACGGTTTGGTTTTAGGCCAAGTCATTATTCGGTAGTGATATTAAGCGCGCTTTATACGAGTTTTGTGGCATTAAGACAGATTGCCTTGCATATTGTACCCGGTACAGGATCTTATGGTGATCCGGTATTTGGTTTTCATCTTTATACATGGTCGTTTATCATTGCTATGGTTGTGCTTACGACGACGACTTGTCTGTTGAGTGTCGACAGGCAATATAAAAAATCGCTTTATCATTTGGGACATTATTTTTTTAAAATACTAGTGCATGGATTATTTGCTGTGACAGTATTGCTGCTTGGATTAAACGTAATATCCGTTTATTTAGAGTGTGGATTTAAAGCGTGCCCGGAAAATCCGACGGGGTATCAACAGGATAAATAATACATTGATGATTCAAGCTAATACGGTATACTCTGAAATATGTAAAACTACAAAAAGGAATTTAATATGGCACGCCATGGGGTCACCTTCCAAGATATTGTTAGGGCAATACAAGAGATCAAGGGGCAGGGCAAAAACATCACTATTGAGAATATCAGGGCTTTTTTAGGCACCGGCAGCATTGGTACAATTAATAAGTATTTGCGCCAATGGCGTGAAATGGAAAAATCGGTCGGTAACTTGTCATCCAGTGAATTGCCTGAAACTCTTTTTTTAATGGTAAAAAACCTTTGGCAAAACATCTTGACTCAATCGGCACAGCAATTTGAGCTGATGGAAACAAACTACAAACAAGAAATTATTCGATTAAAAACAGAAGTTGAAAAATATCGTCGTAATAATCAGCGTTGGCAAACGTTGTTTAACCAATGGCAACTGGAAAAAGCAAAGCTAGAGAATGAAAAATCTAGGTTGGAACAAGCATTGGCTTGCAAAGATAGGGAACCTATTCATGAAACTTTGCTATCTTTTTGAATAGACAGTAATAAATAATTTCCACTTATTTTTCCTGTCAATTCAATCGGTTTTTGGTTTATTTTTTTCTTTTGCTTTAATATAAGACAAACACCTGATTATCGATCATTTTATAAGACTACCAAACCCAGTAAATCATTTATAATAAATCTGAATACTTTTTTGGAGGGAAGATATTATGAGAACAAAAGTAAAGACAAGGGCAAGAAGGCTTTTGAATAAAGCGAATCGTATTCCTCGCCAAGGAAAATTGTGGTTAACAAGAATGAACCGCAGGGCTACAGGTGTTACCAAAGACATGGATCAATATGTTACGAAAAAGGTTTCAAGACAACCTTATCAAACTATTGGTGCCACATTGCTTGCAGGGATGTGCATTGGGTATTTGATGCATCGGTAGAAAAGTGCCTGCCGAGGGGGCAACACAACAGGTATTGCCTCCTCAGCTTATTATCATCCTTGTCATCCCGCAAAATTTTCGTCTTCTGTTTTCAACAAAAGCGCTGGTTTATCACGAAAATTTGTGCGGGATCCGGTTGCAGCTTTTTTAGTAGAATGTGTGTTTTTAAAAAAAGTATTTTTATCTTACTATTTTTTTGCCCTTGCTGTGCTGTGTTCCATTGTTTTAGCTGGCGAAGCCGTGGAAACGGTTTCTTTCTTGTGTTTAAATAGAGAACCGCCTTTTGACAACATTGTTCGGAGTGTATTAAGAAGATGGTCTATTCTTGAAAGAGGTTGTTGAAAATCATCCTCAACAGCTGGGCCCTCTCCCCCTCCAAGCCTCTTAGAGAGCATAGCCGTTGTATCACTGATTATTTCTCCTAATTTCCCAGCTTTTTTATTTTCATCGCTCTTTTTCTTTAATCCTAGCATGATGTCATCATGGTTAGTTTTTAGATTCTCTCCAAGCACTATTGCTTCATGAAGAAGGGAGTCATAATTAGCATCAGGTTTTGTTGTTTTTAGTTTTAATTCACTAAATTTTTTTAGATAGTCATCAGCCAATCTTTGTTTACTAAGACGTGTGCCTTGTCCAAAAATTGATTAATGCTTTGGGCTTGGTCTAAAAGAGATTGTAATTGTGGAGGAATATCACTCATATTGATAGGATAAGGTTGAAGGCTTTCATTTAAATATACTAATTGCCATGGCTCATTACTTTTTTTAATAACCACATATGAATTTGGCTTGAGTTGTTTGTCGTTTTGATAATTAGGTGTCTTAGTTAAAAAAACACATGGGATATTTTTTTTACTTGTATATTGTTGCTCAGGCCTGACTGGTGCCGCGGGGCGATTGTTAGTAAAATAAGTCGTCACAACATGAGAAAGTGTTTCACTCAAATTAGGAAATTGACCGCTCATTAATGTTTTTAATGTTTTGGGCGAAAAATTACGAAGTGATTCAGTTATTGTAGTGAGTTGGTCAGTAGTTTCTGTTGAAAAATTAGAATCGGTGAGAATTTTGGTGATGGCTTTTAGATGCGTCGAAAGACGTTGCGCAGCGAAATAGACCTCAGCTCCCTGCGTTTTTTTATTTTTAAATAATTCCTCCACTTCTTGGTCTGTTTTTTGTTTTGCCTTCTTACGTTCTTCAGGTGACAATGACGAATGGTCTTGGTTTGAGTATTCAGATATTGCAAGAAATATAGGCATCACATCATGGATTTCTCCAGCAACAATTCCTCTTACCCCTTTTTCTTGGTATCGGCCTAAGACGGTGCTTGCTCCTTTAGCGACTATTTCTGCTTCTTGTAGTGCCAATAAGCAATGCTTACTGAGCTGCACAATTGCAGGGTCGGGAAGGGCTTGTGATTTATTATCAACAGAAATAAGCTTTCCTTCGGCATCCCACACCATTTTTTTTGCATAGTCGGGCAGAAGGTGCTGAATAAACGTAGTTAGTTTTTGCTGTGCATCATGTAAATTATCAGCAATGGATTCTGATGATTTCATTGTTTTTACCCTCAGATAACTTATTTAAAGTATAGACGATTATTAGAAAAGGGTAGGAAAATTGCTATTTTTAAGCAGTAGTCTAACTAATTGATAAATTAAAGATTTCACGATCTCGTGATGGGTCAATCTCTAATAATACTCACTCTTCATCTGAAATAAACCCACCTGATTGCAATTTAAATAAACTCGAATAAATCCCATTTTCCCGCAAAATTAATTCCGCATGATTGCCTGATTCGACAATACGGCCGGCATCAAATACTAAAATGCGGTCCGCGTCTAAAATCGTCGAAAGACGATGTGCAATCATAATAGAAGTGCGGCCGGCGGTGAGTGTATGCAATGCTTCTTGTATGGCACGTTCACTTTTAGAATCTAATGAGCTGGTTGCCTCATCCAGAATTAAAATAGGCCGATTAGCCAAGATCGCACGCGCAATGGCAATACGTTGGCGTTCTCCACCCGATAATTTTACCCCGCGTTCACCGACTAACGTATCATAACCTTGAGGTAGCCGTATGATAAAATCATCAATATGCGCTTGTTTTGCCGCAAGATAAATTTCTTCCGCTGTTGCATCCGGTTTTGCATAAGCAATATTTTCACGCAGCGATCGATGAAAAAGAATAGGATCTTGTGGAACTAGCGCAATGGCGCTGCGTAATGAATGACGCTGACCTAATGTAATATCTTGTCCATCAATAAAAATATGGCCTTTTTGCATGGGATATAAACATTGCAGCAAGCGAATAAAACTCGTTTTGCCGCCGCCGGAATGGCCAATCAAGGCAACCCGTTCACCTGCATGAATGGTCACCGAAAGATTTTTAAAAATAGGCGTTATTTTACCGGGATAAGTAAAGCCAACCTGATCAAATACAATTTCACCACGGGCAATATGCAAAGTAGGGCGGGCCGCTGTGTCAGTTTCTTCAGGCGCTTCTTGCAATAATTTAATGACCGCATGCAGATCATAAGAGGATGTTAAAATATTTTTAATGTTTTCCCCGACATTGCGAATGTACGATTGCATGATGGTATAAGCAAATGCTAAATAGGCCATGTTTTCCACATTGGCCATGCCATGAAAATAATACCAGGTGCCGCCACCCATCATTAGTGCTAACATGCCGGCCAATAATAAGTTTTGAATCATAGTGGCCGTATTGCCTCGATGATAGGCGCGAAGGTTTTTGGTCCGTAATACACTGGTTATTTTTACAAAATGCGATAATTCATTTTGCTCTTGTGCATAGGCTTTCGTCGTAGCCGCGCCGCCAATACAGTCTGCCAACCGTGCATTACAAATATCTTGTGCATCCGCATAAAGTCCTTGTGCAGGCCCTGACACATTCAACACTAAATAGGCACTGACTATAGTTAAAATACAGAGATACAATACCATTAACATGCCAAGTAAAGGAAAATACAGAGACAAAAACGCCACACTTCCTATCAGGATGACGGCAGTGGGAAAGATACGTACCAAGATTTGGTCTTCAAACACTTCAATTTGTGTGCGGGCACGAATAATTTTAGAAATAATACTGCCGGCGAAAGTATTTACAAAGAATTGTTCTGAAAGGCGCTGTACATGTGAGAATGTATCATCTATCAAGGACTTAAATATCGTCGTTTCAAATGAATTATAAGTCAGGAAAGCCGCACCAAACAATACGACCTGGATGAGATAAATGCCGATAAAGATACCAAGATAATGCAAAATTTCCGCATGGTCTTTATGCTCACGAATAGCGCCTATAAATGCAGACAAAGTGCTAGGCAAATACGCTTCAAATAACGCTGCTGCTAAAAGCATAAACAAAATAAGCGCTAATTTTTTCGGCTGCTTGGCCCAATAGCCCGCAGCAAACCGGAACACATCCCTAAATGAAAGTGGTTTTTTCTGCTGAGTGGATGATAGGGTGCTGGGCATAAAATGTTCTCTCAGCTTATTAATAACTGGCATTAAATAAACATTAAAAACAAATTGTATCACTTTTTAGGAGTTTTTTTAATGGATTTTTATTTTTCTAATTTCTTAATCAATAAATTTTAAAATATCATCGATGACTTTTTGTGGTTACTCTGCAGGACCCGTTATAATAAGGGATTAAGCGTTGAGGGAGAAGGGTTAGATGAAACTTACAAAATATCATCAAAAGCGCAATTTTCATCAACCACCTGAGCCAAAAGACAAAATAAAGCAAAATAAAAAAGTGAAACTTCCTTTTAAGTTGACACATCCTGACAAAATTCTTTATTCCGAAGATAAAATTTCTAAAGGAGACGTAGCTCGATATTATGATGAAATTCAAAAGTGGATATTGCCGTATATAACCAACAGACCGTTAACTCTAGTTCGTTGTCCAGAAGGATATAAAAAATGCTTTTATCAAAAACATCTTACTGGATCGGTATCAAAATGGTTATATGGGATTACTATCAAAGAAAAAAATGGCAAAGCAGAATATATTTATCTCAAAGATGCCGCGGGTTTATTGGCTCTCACACAAATAGATATACTAGAAATACATCCTTGGGGCAGTCGCATAGAGAATGTTGAACATCCTGATGTGATTGTTTTTGATTTAGACCCTTCTCCTGAGGTGAAATGGAAAGAAGTAGTAGAAGCAGCCAAAGAAGTCAAAAAAAAATTAGCCAAAATTAAGCTTAAAGGTTTTGTGAAAACCACTGGTGGAAAAGGGTTGCATGTCGTAGTGCCGATCAAACCCGAATATGATTGGGAAACAATAAAAACATTCGCTAAAGCATTTGTTACTATTTTAGAGCAAAAAAATCCTAATAAATACATTAGCAATATGTCAAAACAGAAACGAAAAGGAAAGATTTTTATCGATTACTTACGCAATCAAAGAGGTGCTACTTCCATTGCGCCTTTTTCCACACGGGCAAGACAACATGCTCCTGTCTCGACTCCGCTTGCGTGGAATGAATTGACCTCTCATTTTGAAGATACTTTCTATACAATCAAAACGTTGCCAAACAGACTTAAAAAATTAAAGAAAGATCCGTGGGATGAATTTTTTAAAATTAGGCAGTCACTAAATTTAAATGGCGGATTCACAACCAAGTGCGACAAAGGAGGTAAAACGATAGAATAGCGGACTTTCCCGCTAAAGGACAAGAAATGGGCAATAAATACGACCATATTACGCACGAGAATCGTGTGGCGA
>JAHFSI010000096.1 GCA_023265835.1 Legionellales bacterium | reverse complement strand
TGAAATTTGCACCGCGGGATCATAACCAAACAAGTTAGGCGCCGCATAAAAAAATGCAACAATGATCACAACCAAAACTAATAAATTTTTCCAAAGAGGATAGCGATTAAAAACCATAGTACTTCCAAAATGTTTTTAATTAATGGACTTCAATGTGCCTTTAGGTAATGCCCCTGCAATTGAACTTTTTTGTATCATAATTTCAACCGAGTCTGTCAAGGCAAGGTGAACATAATTATCGTTGATCTTGGAAATCTTGCCGAGAATACCACCCGCTGTCACCACTTCATCACCTTTAGCCAGTGAACCTAATAAATCACGCTGCTCTTTAGCCCGCTTACTTTGCGGACGCCAAACGACAAAATACATAAAAAGAATAAAAATGCCCGTCATGAGCACCAGTGAGAAACCACCGCCTTGCTGCGTAGCAGGCGCTGCTGTGTCTGCATAAGCAGGGCTGATCAGAAAATCGACAATATCATTCATGAAATTCATAGTTTTTTCCCTTTTGGCGCGGAAGAAATTAAATCGTCTAATCTACCTTTTTCGGACAAGAGACGCAAATTATCATTCACGTTATCAAAATTTTTATAGTACACTGCTATCACTCTTTAAAAGCGATCATTATTATGTCATTCCCGCGAAGGCGGGAACCCATTCGGCAATTATCACTAAAGGTAAAGGAATGTCATGACAATTGAATTATCAAGCAATGTTTATGATGGAGATAAGTGATAATAGGTTCCCGCCTTCGCGGGAATGACAGAGTAGAGAAGCGGGAATGACAGAGTAGAGAAGCGGGAATGACAGAGTAGAAAAGCGAGAATGACAGATAAGCAAATTGTTAAAGGATTAACATAAAATGACTCTTTCACAAAACACAGTCCGTCTTTTTTTATTCAGTTTTTTATTACTATTTTTAGAACTCGCACTCATCCGCTGGCTAGGTTCAAACGTTTTTTTTCTCTCCTTCTTTTCAAATTTCATCTTGCTCGGTAGTTTTTTTGGCATTGGCATGGGCTTCCTGCAAGCGCCCTCTTCTCGGCTCTATCAAATGGCACCTATTTTATTGACAGCTTTAATTTTGTTCGTGGCCATTTTCCCAGTCAGCATCAGCTATGCCGGCAAAAGCGGTATCAATAGCCTGCTGGTCATCGGTATTTATAAAAAATCAGGGCTCCCTATTTGGGTAACATTGCCCTTTATTTTTTTAATGGTTGCCGCCATCATGGCCTCTATCGCTCACAGCATGTCCATTTTATTTAGACAATTCCGCCCCTTGATTGCGTATCGATTGGATATTCTAGGGTCCCTCGCCGGCATTGTTTCTTTTTCTATATTGTCATATTTCCATGCTGCACCGGTTTTCTGGGGCACAGTAGTTTGTATCATTTTCATTTTATTATTTTGTTCGGAATGGAAATGGAAATCTCTTTATACCGTCTTACAAGTAGGAAGTTTGGCTTTGTTTTTCATCACACTCGCCTATGAATCAGCTATACCCAATCATCTTTGGTCGCCCTATTATAAAATAGCGCTGTATCCCACGGTAGATCGAACAAACGGTAATTACACAGACGTCTATGTCAACGGTGTTCCTCACCAACGAATTGAATCCTTAGCGCGACGCAAAGCAACGGAACCTTTTTACTTTTTTCCTTATCAATATAAATCCGCGCCCGAAAATGTATTAATTATCGGCGCAGGCAATGGAGGTGATGTGGCCATTGCCTTGGCACATGGCGCAAAACATATTGATGCAGTAGAAATTGATCCCGTCTTATATCAATTAGGCCGTCACCTGAATGTAGACCGTCCTTATAGCGATCCCAAAGTCAACGTAGTCTTAAATGATGGCAGAGCCTTTCTGCAACAAACACGCCAACGATATGATCTCATTATATTTGCATTAACGGATTCCATTACGTTAGTCAGCGGGCAATCATCATTGCGGCTTGAAAGCTATATTTATACGAAAGAAGCCGTCGCCGCAGCAAAACAACACTTAAAAACAGACGGTATTTTTTCCATGTACGGTTATTACAGTTATGATCATTCATTATGGTTAACCGACCGTTATGCGAATACGATCAAAGAAGTCTTTGGCACAGCGCCTTGTGTTGACACGTTTGGCAAAGGAAATGCTTTTTCACTTGCTTTAATTGCCAGCGCTGACAATCAGTTGCACTGTCCGGCCTTTTGGTCACAAAAAGCAGATGGCTACATAGCGCCCGCAACCGATGATCATCCTTTTTTATATTTACAACACAATAAAATTCCTCCTTTGTATCAAGCAACGATTGCACTGATTTTTTTAATGTCTCTGTTAATTATCCAAAGAAGCACTCATGCACTCAGCGCTGTTCGCGAAAATTTCGATTTATTATTAATGGGAATGGCTTTTCTTTTATTAGAAACAAAAAGCATTATTAGTTTTGCATTACTGTTTGGCAACACCTGGTTTGTCAACGCACTGGTCTTTTTTGGCATCCTCCTATTCATTTATTTGGCCATTGAATTCACCGCTCGTTTTCCGCGTGTCGCAACGAAATATGTGTACGGATTATTACTGCTCAGTTTATTCATCAGTTGGCAGGTGCCTGCTGAAGCACTACTGACACTCTCATTTCTCCCCCGCTTTTTAACAGCCATCCTCATTACCTTCAGCCCCGTTTTTTTAGCTAATATCGTGTTTGCATCTCGATTTCAACATGCGATGAATTCAAGCGCGGCCTTTGGTGTCAATATGATAGGCGCCATGATCGGGGGGCTGCTGGAATATATCTCCATGATTACGGGGCATCAATTTTTGCTGATTTTGATTGGGGGTTTTTACATGGGGGCGTTTTTGGTAAATAAAAGCAGGGCAGCTTCTCCGGTGGACCTGACTTCTACTTAAGCTGCTAAAGCCTTTAATACCGCCTTTGGTGCTTTCTCTATTACTTTAAGGAAATTACGCGCCAGCTGGTTTGGAGTGCGTCTATGTTGCTCCCATTCCTGGATAGTTCTTAAGCTTACCCCAAAATAGCTAGCAAATTCAGATTGGGAAACATGAAGCATTTGGCGAATGTGCTTCACGTCAATTTCTTTTTCTTTCGGCGGATTAACGCGCTTAAATTTCTTTAATTGTGCTCTGGTTAACGGCTTATTATCAGGATCAGATTTTGCGGCTGCAATAATCTGCTTCTCAGTTAAAGCCTTAACCTTTCCCCAATTTGTCTTGTCTTTAGGCATTTTCTTCATAGTATGTCTCTCGCTCATTTTTACTCGCCCTCCTAGCTGATATTATCCTTTTTTTATTCGTAACTACTCGCTCTTGTTTATTACCCTCGTCATTGCGAGCGGGAGCGAAGCAACCCAGGCTTTTCAACGCTGCTTTGAAACATCAGTTGTCCTAATTAACCCTGAAAAATCTGGGTTGCTTCGCTCCCGCTCGCAATGACGGGGTGAGTAGTTACTTTTATTCTTTCATACCTATATATCCTTAGTATACGTCAAAGACGTATGGTTGTAAAATGGTATGTGCCAATTATCTCTGGCCAAACAAAACGTATTGATTAAAAAGTAGGTGAGCGAGTTAATACGTTATGTTTGCCTGCTTAGCACCCTGTAGCTGCAATCGATACAAGTCGTCTGGAGGCACATCTTCACAGTCATCGAGGAAAAAGGGCTTTCGATTTCCCGTTGATTTTTTAGCAAAAAGCCTGCATGAATAATTTGTTGCTACTGGGCTTACTGCAGAGCCAACTTTTTCTTGACTCAGCAGCATATTATTATATAAGCCAACTAGGCTCGCAGCGACCAGGAAAGCAAATCCTGCAAGAGGACAGCCAACGGCTAATAATCCATAGCCAACAAGTTTTAAACTTTGAAATAGGACAGTGCTGATGTGTCTGTTTAGGAGCATTAAGTGGACATCATCACGAGCAGCATTATAGTCAGAATAAGCACTATAACAATTTTTAGCCGCTTTAAGCCAATCATATGCCGCTATGATCGCAAAACATTGAGCCGTCACAGCAGAAGATACTTGCCAACCTGCTCCTCCTTCAAATAATTGATAAGCTTCATAGCCTTTCCAGGTGGACAATAACCCTGTTACTAAACGGACCGGGCCCCAAAGAGGAGAATCTGAATAACCATGTTTATTAAACATAAGATAAGGGAAATCAAGGTCCGCATTGGATTCTGGAACAACAAGCTTGTCGTCTTTAGGAAAAACAACATCACCTTCTTGATGCTCTACGTTATTAACATAGTTAAAAAAATGACTGCCCATGACTAGCAAAGCTTCTAAGGTAACTATTGCCCCATGAACCATACCGATGATGGGAATAATGCCCGCTAAAAATTCGGTTGCCACTAAGGTTGGCTCTGCCGCTGCATTGGTGCTATATATGATTTCCAGCCCAGAAACAGAGATAGCAAGTAAATTTGCTGTTTCTAATCTATCTTTCACTAAATCAAAGGTACACCTTGTTTCACTTTTCATGATACTAAAATACCAGATAAAATGAATAAAAACAATCCAATCTGAGCGCTTCCAACAAAAAATAGTACTTTACATTTTATTTAATTTTATGTAAATTTGGAATATGAATCCAAATTTACATAAAATAAAAAGCTATCACCCTAGAGTCCTCGAAAAAAAATTGACTGAGTATGTCAATCATTTTTCTGCAATCGGACTCACCGGCCCACGACAATCTGGCAAATCGACGCTTTTATTGCATCAGTTAAAAGATTATCAATATGTCACATTTGATGACTTTAGAACAGTCGCACTTTATCACGATGATCCTAATAAATTCATGCGTATTTACTCTAACAAAATTATTTTCGATGAAGTCCAAAAAGTGCCTGGGCTATTTAATGACATTAAAATAGCAATTGATGCGGACAGACAGACAACAGGTAAATTTATTTTAACAGGCTCAAGTCAATTTAGTCTTATTAAAAATATCACCGAATCATTAGCAGGACGTATTGGTTTATTATCATTGTTGCCCTATCAATATGCCGAAATGCCAGATCAATTACGTTATCAAAGTATTTATCAAGGCGCTTATCCAGAATTAGTGAATAAAAAATTTGAATTGGCTGCTGATTGGTATTCTTCCTATTTAGATACTTATATTACCAAGGATGTTAATGATCTGGCTAACATTGGCGATAAACGCGATTTTAGGCGTTTAATAAGCTTGTTAGCTGCCAATACATCGCAATTATTAAATATGAGCGCCTATGCAAAAGACTTAGGCGTCGATGTTAAAACAATTAAACGATGGATTTCAGTATTAGAAGCATCTTACATCATTTTTTTGCTTCCTCCTTATTATCAAAATTTTGGAAAACGTATTGTTAAAAGCCCCAAAATGTATTTTTATGATACAGGTCTTATTTCCTATTTGACTGGAATAAATAGCAAAGAAAGCTTTGAACAAGGGCCTATGCTTGGAAGTTTGTTTGAGAATTACATTGTCAGTGATATTTTAAAACGTGAACTACATACTAAATCACATGCCGAATTATTTTTTTATCGGTCAAGTAATGGCGAAGAAATTGACCTCATCATTGATAGAAAAAATAAACGAGAACTCATTGAAATTAAAGCCGGTGAAACATTCACGCCCAGAATGACAAAAGAAATAGAAAAGTTCAATGATCAAAATACAATTGGCTATCTGCTTTATCGCGGCAAAACGAAGACTTATTTGCCCAATGTGCGTGTGTTGAATTATCAAGAATATCTAAAATCTTCTACTATACCCAATCGATAACATCAACCTCTTGATGACGACAAACGCATTTTTTGATACGATATTCACTCATTGATCTCATGGTTGTATTTCTTTTATGCAAAATCACGCTGCAAGCTCTTGGAGACGATTTTTCACTTCGATGAAAAATTTAGCCTGGACTCTAAGCAGCCCATTTCGAATGCTAGGGCGTGCTGGATTGCGTTTTGGCCGCAGTGTATGGAATTTTATATTTCCATCGAGACAAAACATGGTTCTACCTGCTGCTCCAGCTTCTCAACCCTTGCATGCTGAATTAGAAAGAAAGGAAGAACAGCTACCTCAGCAGGTAGAAGATAAAAAGACAGAGCAAAGAGAAATCTCCGAAGAAAAAGACCAGGCACCCATCGAAGCTAAATCGGTTCAGATTGAATATCCAGTTATTACGATCATGCGTGACAAAAGCTTGCAATCTACTGGTAGACTACTTCCATCCGAGATCCGATCAGTAGCCACACTTCCAAGAAAAGTTGTTGATGCCTTTGTTTCTTTAGACAATGCCAAAATACCACTGACATATTGGGTCACAACTGTTATCGCTAGAGCGCATAACCATGGAAAATTCGCCAAAAAACAGTTGCCATTTGGGGACCCTGATGCTCGGAATAGCGCACAACAGATGGCTGGTTTCTTTTTATCTTCAGTTACAGTTGTGAGACTCCCATTAACATATGAAAAATTGGCAAGCATTATCGCTAACATATTTCATCATATTGGCGACTCTGATTATTACTCCAATCTTAGTGATATTGTGAGTTCTCTTGTCTCATTACAACAAGCCAATATGCCAATGATGGATGAAATGTTGAGCTCTTTTATTCAAAACGGGGACACTGTCTATGATGCATCTACAGACATAGCCTATGGATTAAAATATTTAACTGCGCTTGGAATACTTACAAAAGAAACCATAGAGAGCATGGTAAGTATTAATTCTGGTCATATATCTTTTTGTTCTGCACTGCATGCGCTTAATCAAGAAAGATTATCACTCATAAAAAATGTAACCGCTGTCCGGCGATCCATTGGCCTCGGCTTTGATGAAGATCTTATAATCGATGCTCTTCTTGAGGGTGATGAAAATGAAAATAAGCAAACGCTCGAAGAGTTAAAAAAATATAATTTTTCGTCACTATTACCTATAGTTATCATTAATAATATTATTTATTCATTTTTTTCTTCCGCTCCAATTCCAATAAGACCAGAGAGCTTTAGGACTAGATCAATAGGAAGTTATAAGGAACTCTATAGCAAGGAGTCCAAAGCTACATCTCTAGCCGATACCAAACAGATTGAAGAAAAAGAACTAGAACACAAAATTAAATTAAAACACAAAGCTGCTATTGTTAGGGCTTACACATCTGACCCACCAACACCAACAGAAGTTCCTGCGGTCCTTACATACTTACAGGTAAACAAAATACTAACATGTGCAAACATAGATACTATCGAACAAGCAGGTAAATTTGCTATACAGGCTGCTTCTGCGCTTTTACTATTAAATCATAAAAAAATGCTAACCAATGATACACGAGCAGCTATTGTTCGCGCCGCTCGTGCTGGCAATAATCCAGAAGATGCTGCAAAGAAGATAATTACACAAGCTGATGAATTAGAAAAAAAAGGCCACTCACCTGTTTCAACATTACCTCATCCTGCTACCGATTGTTGTTTATCAGCTTCAACAAAGACTAAAAATTACTCTCCTTCTTTGTTCGCACGGCGTGGTGGAAATGGTGGAGAAGTAAAGCAGGCATCTAATAATCGTCGCAGCAATAATGGATTAATTTTAAGAACCCGTGGTGGTTAGCTTCATATTGCGATTTAAAGTTCTTGACTGTTTTAATCCATAGATTGCTTAGAAGAAGCAATCGGATACCGAATTTTAAAAAAAATGGACATTCCTAATCTCCATTTAAAATCAATCTGCACCAGAAAGCAATTCCGTTACCCATGAGTTTAGACTTTTTCCGTGTGCTTCAGCCATCATTGCGGCTTTAGCATGAAGTTCCGGCGGAACACGTAGCATGATATGACCTGAATAAGGCTTCTGAGGCGGTCTTCCTGCTTTCTTGCAAGTTGCAAGATAATCATCTATCGCTT
>JAHFSI010000005.1 GCA_023265835.1 Legionellales bacterium | reverse complement strand
TCTCAAGTTGTTGACGATAAACCGGATCGTTTATCGTGACTCCTTGGCAATATTTTTCATGTAACCATTCGCGCAATACGGCATATTGTAACGTGTAGCTTGGCAGTTTTAACAAAATAGGATCAAGATAGTGAGGATCCGCTTGAATATGTTCCCAGAGGTGTTCAGATAATAGTAAATCATACCGCGTAAGATCTAAATCTCCAATCTCAGCACAAGCTGTATTTTGTAAAATAGGTAGCGGCATATGTATAACATCTCGCTCAAGTTTATCGCATTATCGCATAGATTTAGCAAAAAAACACGCATAATTTAATACATTAAGATTAAATTAGAAACAAAAATATAAAAATATATGCCTACTGAGGTTATGAAAAACTTAAGTTTTAGAGGATGAAAATGCAACTCAAGGGGTGAACGATTGAGTTTCAGATGGATTTGAACAGGTTATTAATGAGGTTGCATGTGGATCTTTACGGGAATTATTTAAATTCCATTGAACATGTATGGGTGTTTGTTTTCTAAGATGAGCGGCTAATTCTAATAAGTTACTGGAGTTTGGAACTTCGATCTGATACGTGCCCGTGAGCGTGGGCTTCCAATTAGCCTTAAGTTTTTGTTGAAATAGTATTTGATTTATTATCAAATACACTTCAACGGGATCGTGCACCCGCGAGTGTTGCGGTCTTAAATATTGTCTATAGATACGAGATATTAAGGAAGATATTATGTCATGTTCATTGGGTTATGGTACAACGAGTGAGTTTATTGCAAAAGAATTCAACAATCTAGATTTAAAAGATAAGCGATTGAACCAACGGGCTAAGGGGATATTACATACGTTACAGATAAAATTAGGTAGTTGTATCCGGAGACTTTTTACGCAGTCTCAGGAAGCAAGACAGGCTTACGATTTTTTTTAGTAATCCTAAAGTGTCTAGTTCAAAATTGATTGGGCCACATTATCAACAGACTGTTCAACGGGTTCATGAGAGTGATGCCAAGTATATATTGGCGATACAAGATCAGATGCGCTTAAACTTTACGAGTCACAAAGCAAAAACGGATTTAGGTTCGATAGGAAAAACTGGCAAAACGATACAGTATGGACTGATACAACATAGTGTTTTAGCTGTTACTGACCAGAATGAGCCATTAGGGTTACTTGACCTCGATTATTTCGACTATAGTGACATTGATACGTCTACCGACCGTGGTGAACGTAAAGTAGAAGACAAAGCAAATATATTTTGGATTAATGCATTAGCTAAAGCGAGAAAACGTTTAGGGAATACGCAAAAAAAGATTATTACTGTAGCAGATAGGGAAGGTGATTTTTATGAGTTTCTCTTTGCACTGATTAAAAATGATGAAGAATTTGTTATTCGCTCTAAGCACAACCGTATTTTAGGTGAAACTTATAAACGAAAAGGTGAGAAATTAAGAGAGCTACTTGATAAAACCCCTATAAAGGGAAGTATGCAAGTAGAGATTCAAGATGTTAATAGCCGAGAAATCAAAGAAATAACCCTTAATTTAAAGGTAGTTTCGATTACTTTGCCGGTACCAGAAATGCCAGTAGACTACAGAGAAGAAAAAGGCTATTCATCTATCACACTCAATGTAATCAAAGCATATAACGATGAACATGAATGGATTCTATTGACACGTTTGCCTATAGAAACAATTGAACAAATAAAAGAAATTTTGATTATATACAAATCAAGATGGCACATAGAAGATTATCACAAAGTATTAAAAACAGGCTATCAAGTAGATGAAATTTATTTGTATAGCTCAAAAGAAGCAATCAAAAAAATGCTGGTTTTAGCAGCAATATCGGCGTGTCGACTCTATTGGCTTATTTATATAGGACGAACAGAAGCAAGTATTAAAGCTAACCAATTATTTGAAGAGTTTGAATGGAAAGCGGTTTACGTCTATTTTAAGGAGCCTATTCCAGAAGAATGTCCACCTGTATCGGAAATTATGCTGAAAATTGCCCGACTGGGTGGATATAAGCATAATAAGCATGCAAACCCTCCGGGGATCAAATCAATATGGATTGGATATCAACATTTTACCATTGCTGCTCAAATGTATCGCAATATGTCAAAGACTTAAGGCTAATTGGAAGCCCACGCTCACGGGCACGTATCAGATCGAAGTTTTGTCCAAACTCCAGATCGTAGAAGGTGCAGGCAAATTCTCTACCAGTCAATGCAGGTTTCGACTAGAGACTCCGCCCTAGAGGACGAAGTCTGAGCGCTTTTTGATTTACGGAATAAAATAATAAACATTCGGGAGTTTAAAACCTTTTTCTACACATCTACCTTTTAAATCACTCCATTGATCGCCTATAGAAGCAATAACTTGGTAACCATGCATTTCAATATCACAACGAGAGTTTTCTTTAAACAGTAGAGTGGATTGATTGGTATGTTTATTGGGTGAAAAATAAATCGCATTCCAATGTGTATAACCAGCCTGTTTTAAGTTATT
>JAHFSI010000017.1 GCA_023265835.1 Legionellales bacterium | reverse complement strand
AAATTTGATAATAAAGAAGATGCGGAGCACCACGCTAAAAACCAATCTGTCAGCGACAATAAATATATCTATGAAGTAGAGAAAAATGACAAAGGCCAATTCTTTAAAATCGCCGCTTTTATGAAGGGTCAAAAGATATGATACTGTGGGGCCTATGACCAACGCGCTTGATGAAACGCTTAAAAAAAGCATTAAAAAAAATCTCTACGCCAAGGCCCAAACTGCACAGATTATTTTCCCTCCTGGTTTAAGCGCAATTGCACTCGCCGAAGCCAAGGCCATTTTAAGCGATCTTTGGTGCGCACAAAAATTTACTGGAGAAATCCAGTTATTAAAAAATGTCATTCTAGTTCGCCCTGTTTATCTGCATGCCATCATTGAATTAGTGTTACGAAGTCATTGTTTTTCTGATGTACGTTTGTTGATTTTTAAAGACAGAGTGGTAGGAAAAAAAGCTTTTGAAAAAGCATGCCGCGAAATTCCTTGGGACCATTATCTCAATACAAACATGGGCATCAAAATTAAAGTCAATTCGATTGCAAGCAAGGCCTTTCATGAAACCGGATTAAAACACCTTCTCGCGGCCATTATTAAGCCTTATGTACAAGACATTGTCCATGGCGAAAAATCTCATGAAACCACTTGCTTGTATGTCGAATTTTATAAGGACAAATTAAGCATCAGCGTTTCGTTGGCAGGCCAGCCCCTCTATAAAAGAGGACATAGAGGCCAGCTTAGCGCAAGTGCCCCCTTAAGAGAGGACATTGCAGCCTGCTGCATACAAAATATGTTGTTATTTGCAAAAAAACAGCATCTCGATTTTGCACCCCATACTGTTCTCGTCCCTTTTTCTGGCACAGGCACTTTTGTTTTTGAATATTTACAAATTTATTTGCAATTTTCCCCTGCTCTTTTACTACGTGACTATGCATTCGAAAAAATGCCATTTTTTAAAAAAAGCCATTTTTCTCTATTAGTCCAACAAGCCAAAGAACGTTGTTTATTGTTTCAATCACATCAGGACACAAAAAACATCAAGTTGTTTTGCCTAGATACTTCTGAGAAAGCCAATGCGGCCTTGGAAAATAATCTTTCTTGTTTCAAAGACACCGCTTCCAAAATAGGGTTGCATTTACCAGAGATTATTCATCGCCAAGCTGATTTCTTTGATAGTGATGTCACCGAATTTTCAGGTGATATCTTGATGATGTTGAATCCTCCCTATGGCGTTCGATTAAACAAAAAACACGACGCCATTGTAATATATAAAAAAATCGCTAAAAAAATTAACGAAATTGCCAAGGCTATAAAAAGTGGCCATGTCTTAGGTTTTGTGCTCTGCCCCACAGAAGAAACATGGTCTGCATTGATGAGCAATTTAACTTCCACACAAGTTGAGACTTATCATATGACTCAGGGTGGATTAGATATCCGGGTGTGTCAATTTTGCCTCCCCCCTTCCTGACCTTCCCCCTGAGGGGGAAGGAATGTTCTAACTCATGACAATTGTTATATTTATCCATTTCCCTTATCCAACACCGCTTTTAACTGCGGCCAATTAGTCGCTACGAACTCACCATTTTTAAAGATAGTGACCCAAATAGTATGCATTCCCGTGTGGTTAATTTTACTAAAACTAATGGGCAAACCAATACCAATGTCCACATTATTCATATTTTCAAAAACATCGATCAAGCCTTCTCGTGTTAATTTGTTCTGCGCAATCGCTTCTCTCAGTCCTTTCACAAAAAGTCTTGCTGCTAAATAAGTATTTAGAGAAGTATATGACGGTGTCGCACCTTGTCCATATTTCTTCAAATCTTCGCGATATTCATGTACAGCAGGTAAATTAGACTCGAGAGAGGGAACCACTTGCGTTGAAATCACATGGTTCTCATCTGATTTCGCTAATTGTTTGGGGTCAATCAATCCCGATACACCCACAAACAGTGCATGAGGATATTCCTTTCTTGCTAACGCGATAAATTTTTGATTGGGTTCAGCAAGGCCGCCTAAGATAAACACTTTGGGAGGCGTGTTCTTGGCCTGTTCTAATATGGTTGCTAAAGCCGATTCCACATTCAATGTATTACGCGTATAACGCCCATACGGCAAGTTTTCAGCATTCTTATAACCTGCTTGTTTTAACACCTGAATCGCAGCATTATAAACGGAATCACCAAATGGATCGTTTTGAGTGAAAAACGCGAATTCTTCCGGTTTGATGCCTATCGACAATAAACCTTTTGTAGCAGCCATCACTTCATCTCCATAAGAAGGACGATGATTAATAGCATAACGATCAGGAGGCATTTTATAGAGACTATTAGGGCCTGACCATACACCAAATAACAATGTTTTCTTTTCAATTGCAATGGGTAGCACGACTGCCACAATGGCTGACCCATGTAAGCCAACCAGTGCTATCACTTTATCTTCATCAATTAATCGACGTGCAAGGGGCCCTGCAACCGTAGGGTCATATTTATTGTCTAATGTAATCAGCTGGATCTTGCGGCCATCAATACCACCTTCATGATTGATCCGGTCAAAATAAATTTGCATTCCCAAGTTCACACCTAAGCCATGCTTCGCAGCGGTGCCGGTCAAGGCAACCGTGGATCCTATTTTAATAGGAGATTTGTCCGGTTGCGCCGGCTGTTCCTCTGCCTTGGCTGTCGCAAGCTGAAAAAAGCCAGCTATGAAAACAACCAGGCCCACCAGACAAGACCAGAAAAACTTCGACATCAATTTTTTTTTCATCATATCTTACTCCTAACGATTTAAAAAATTATAAACAGACCCTAGTCCTTCTTGAGAAACTTATTTCCTTCTCACAACTCAAGCCAATCAAATCTAAAACAACGTGTCCTTATCACTAAAATCGAAGCACTGCCCTTTCTGCACAAAACCTCTGAAACCATCCCGAGCCGCATCAGGCAATTTACAAGGATTATAATGGTAAAGCCACATTTTTTCTTTAATATGTTCGGGCAATGTGACTAGTTCGTCATAATGAGCATGTACATGGCTTTTAGTTTCTGATGTTTCGCAATCTTGAAAAATGATATTTGCACTATCATAAAAATCATGAATTTGATGAGGGCGATATTGCGTATCTGTAGTAATAAATACATTCGAATCATTCGCAGCGAACATTAAACCATAACTGGGTAAAATAGCATGTCCTGACATCACATGTAATGTTTGGATAAGAGTAAATTTAGTCTTTTCCCAATTAAAAAAACCTTGTTCTTTAACTGCATGGACATGAAAGAAAGAGGACAACGTTACGACTTCATCTTGTATGGAACTGAGTCCGCCTGATAAGGTCTTGTCCCATAAATCACGGACTAAATGTTCAGAAATAAATAAATTCGGCTTTTGAATAGCGGGATCAAATTTTGCGGTAAAGGCTAGCCATTCTAATCCGCCTACATGATCAGCGTGCAAATGGCTAATATAAACTGAATGAATGTCGCGATAAGATAAACCTAATTCATTTAATGCATGTCTTGCATCTGAACCGCAATCGATCAATAATATTTTTTTTGTATCGCTTTCCAATATCATGTTGGAATGATAATTGCCGGAAACCGTAAAGGCAGATCCTGTGCCAAGAAACGTCAACTTCATAGTTGCCTACTTCCAAGATTTTTACTGTTTTTTCATTTTCCTACCCGAAAATACAGGATACTATTTTTCATATTCACAAACAATGGGAACGATTCAATCAACACCCCAGGCAATTGTAAGAAGTGTTTTAGAATAACTCATGTTTTGGGTTCTGTGACAAATAATAGCAGTAATTCTGCTTTTCTATTGCTCCGCTTCTCTATTGTCATTCCCGCTTTCGTGGGAATGACAATAGATTTGAAAAAACCAGTTGCTTTACCGCAAGATATCACTACAATGGATCTATTTGCGATTCACTATCAATCCATCTGAAAAGGACTTTATCATGGCAATAATTCATAAAAAAATCATTCCCTGTTTGTTAGGCATTGGCGCTGTCAGTATCCATCTGGCAAGTTTTGGCGTCACCACCAAACACACTACGCATCCTAAAAAGAAAAAGACCGTGCCCGTTCAAACAGCAACCGTGCCAGCCGCAAAACCTATTACTATGCCGGTTATTGCCATGCCTAAGCCTACTCCGGTCTCTTCTATCGATCCAAAACAGGTCTATACGCCAAGCAAAATATTTCCGCCAGTCAATGTTGACGGTAACATTCGTATTTATGATTTTGATCGTCACTTGTCTCGTCATGGCACCACCGACCAAACTGCTTTTTCATTGGGCGGCAAGATCAATGCGCTAACAGATGTATTTTTAGGTCATTTTCGTTTAGGCGGTACTGTCTATACGGCCCAGCCGCTAGGTTTAAACTCAAAAAACCTAGCCAGACAAGATGCTTCTTTGCCGGCAACTGCGCTAACCACGATAGGCCAAGCCTTTGTGCAATATGAAAGCCCCTATTTTCTAGGCCGTTTAGGGGACATGCTCATTACCACGCCTTGGTTAAACCCTGCAGACTCACGCATGATACCTGCTGCTTATCAAGCGTTATACGGTGTTTTTGCACCGATACAATCTTTCAATACACCCGATAAAAGTTTAAATTTTGTCGCATTCCGGCAAATTCGCTTTAAATCACGTACCGCGGATAGTTTTACCCAACATAACTTATACAATACAAATAGTTATACGGTCGCAACAACCACTATTGCTGCGTTAGGAGATACAACTGATATTGGTACACTCGCCGGCGGCGCGCTTTACAAACAAAAAACATTCAGCGCACAAGCATGGGCTTATCGGTTTTATAATTTCTCAAAAATTTATTACGCAGACTTTAAATACACTTTTGCCAATAAAACATTATTTAGGCCGATTATAGGTGCACAAGCACTGAATAATCCTGCTGATGGTAATAACGTGATTAGCACTCTTCCAGGACAAGGGTCGGTTAATTCTAGTGCATATGGTTTATTGATCGGTACTGAAATCGGTAATGGCCAAATACTTTTTGGATGGAACAACATTCCCAAGAGGAACGGTGGTTATCGCAACGGTGATATTGTATCGCCGTATACTTCCGGTTACTCAGCAGATCCGCTGTATACGACCTCTATGACAGCCGGTTTAGTTGAAAAAGCAGCCGGCTCAGCACAAAAGCTATCGGCCATGTATGCTTTCCTAGACCATCAACTTGTTCTCTACGCCTCAGGCGCCCGCTATTTCACCCGGCCCTTTGCCACGAACAGCAGTGAAGTGGACTTAGATGCGATTTATACCCCCGAACAGTTCTTTAAGCGAAGCCTCTCACTCCGTGCCCGACTCGGTTTTGCAAACCAGACCACCAACGGCAAGCTGACCTATGGACGGTTGATGATGGAGTATGATTTTGCTTAAAAAACTGTTACCCCGCAAGATTCTCGTCCATCACTCGTCATTGCGAGCGAAGCGAAGCAACCCAGTCTTTTCAGCATTGATTAGTACCCTTTACGTTCAAAAGCAGCGCCGAAAAGACTGGGTTGCTTCGCTTCGCTCGCAATGACGGTGTTGTGGTTTCGTTCAGCGGTAGCGAGGTGAGCCGTTACCAAAAACGCTCTTTATTTCTGGGCACAGCAAATCTCAGGCTTTCCTTAAAAAGGTTGATGATTTTTTCATTTCCATTACAGATTTATCTTCTGGCTTTTCTTTAGCAGAGGCAGCCACATGCTCTTTGTCCTCTTGTATTGCCTTCGTAATATTTCTTAATGTGCTACTACTTGCTTTGGCCATCATCCCAGATACGAGACCTTTGCCCTTTTCTGCTATGAGAATATTGTCGTAGGTGTTTAACAATTCCTGATGTAGTTTGTTAGACATCTGCGTGATATTTTCGCTTGTGATTACATTTTCTGGCAGACTACAGATGTCATTCAATGAATTTGCTAGAGCAGCAAGTGCTCTGAGCTTAGCAGCATTGACTGGTTGTTTTGCTTGGTAAGAGTTTAATATGGCAAGGCTAGCATCAATTAACTTATTTAACCGATCGTATTGATTAGCATTGGCCAATTGATCTGAAAGGCCTTGAGCTGATGCTTCTTGGGATAATTTCTTTGCCATGTTGTTTCTAATTTCTTGGATATGTTGCATTAGAGCAGTCGGATTTGGATGCTCTAGCTTTGCCTCAACCATGGCTTGATGGGTTGTTGGGTGAAATACAATTATGCCTAATGGAGGAGGAGCCATTAAATTTTCTTTTATCCCTTGTATTTTATTATTAGTTTCTATTATCGCTGTCACTGGTTGCATCACCTCTTGTTTCATCTGCTCTAATACGCTATTGATAAGATTTGGATTTTGTTTGAATTTTTCTTTATCTGCAATTATCCTATCAAGATGATTTGTTACCATTTTTGCATATATTCCTATGTATAACTCTCCGTCCTCCACAGAAGTAATGGCTCCACTCTTAATGGCTTCACTAATGTTACGCCTAACAATTGCCGTTATTTCACCCTCAGGCGCAACAACCTTTCCTTCGAGAATGAATTGAACTGCAAGCTCGTCCGTAAGTAGGTTACGTATCGTAGCCCCGCCGTCTCTTTCTATCTCATCTAATTTTCTATCAACTGCATTACAAAACAACCTTCGCAGTACAACTGCATCTCCTATTCCTAAAATTTCTTTCTCTAATTCTGCCTGACTTAATGCTGGAGCAGGTCTCTTTGGGGTTGTCATAAGAAAATCTCCCATCAATTATTTGAAGCATCTCCTGTCAGTATAGCTTATATGTAAAAAATGCTGATGTTATAATGGGATAATGAGTTTTACTTATTGATTTATAGAAGTATTTGTTATCAGAAAGTGAATGGCTTTGGCGACCAGGGTTTATAACTTTTTCCCTACATACCTAAAAATCTCCATCGGCGTCTTTCCTTTCAGCAAAATAGGCCCTAAGGATTGTGCTTCGCAAATATCTTCTATCTGCTCGCAAGCATGTTTAGTTAAAAAAACCGAATCTGGGTTCGCTGCAGCTTGAATACGGGCAGCGGTATTGACTGTGTCTCCCCAAATATCAAACAAAAATTGACGATGACCAATCACCCCGCCAAGCACCGATCCAAAATCAATGCCGGCACGTAGTTGCCATTTGGCTGGCAGTTCCTGCACACTCGCCAATAACTCTACTGCACAATCAATACAATCCAGCACAGGATTTTTATTTTGCGTTAACATGCCGGCCGTTGCCAAAAAACCATCGCCTATCGTTTTTATTTTTTGTAAATTATGTTTAATCGCGACTTCCTCACATAACTCTGAAAATTGCTGCAGGTTTTTTTCCACCTCAGGAAGTTCATGTGTATCACAATAAGTCGTAAAGCCAACCACATCTGCAAATAAAACCGCGACGTTTTGATAATACCGCGTCCTAACAATATTCGAAGTGGTCAATTCAACCACGATGCTTGGCGGAAGAATAATATTTAATAATTTTTCATAACGCTGTTTTTCTACCTCAAGTTGTTCTCGGTATTGCATTTCTTTATTTTGGAACCATTTCTTTTCAACACAAGCACCCATGCGTACCCGCAATAGATCTCGATTAAACGGTTTTGGCAGAAAATCTTCGGCACCCAGTTTGATACATTGGATCGTATTTTCCATCGTGTCAGCCGCTGATATCATCATTACCATAATGTCACGATGACGCGCATGCCGTTTAATATTCAGCAACACATCAATTCCCGTCATCTCCGGCATATCAATGTCCAGGAGTACAATACTAAAACCATTCTCATCTATCATTTTTAATGCTTGCTTACCATGATAAGCCGTCTGAATGTTTTTATAGCCAATATGGTTTAGATATAAGCTTAAGATACGACAATTTTCTTCGATATCATCCACTACGAGAATGGAAATCTCCCTTTTAAATTTTAGAAATTCTTCGACCGGGTTCTCTCGGCCGAGTAATAAAAATTCTTCTTCCTCCTCTGTCATGGCCTTCATATTTATTGAGGTGGTTTTTGATGGCGCGGAAAGATGTTTGGTAATACTAATTTCATCAACAAAAAGTAAAATTTGACGGATGGTATTGATCATTTCTTCCATTTTTTTGGCTAAATCACGGGTGCCGGCCGTTTGCAGTTCTTCTAAACAAATTTCTGCATAGCCCTGCATGGCATTAATAGGATTACGTAAATCATGGCGAATCTTTGATAAATAATGCGATAAATGCGCATTTTTTAGTTTTTCTATGGAAAGGTCTTTGCCTAACAGTTTAATCACTTCTAATTTCAACACTAAACTGCTTTGCTCGATATTGTGCAGGTAAGTGAGGCATTCAGGAAACTGCTTTAGGTTTTCCTCTGCAGAAACCAGCCGCAATAATTGCAGTAAATTTTCTGTATATAAAACAATATTATTTTTTATTACTGATAACGTAAAAAGCAGCGTTTCCGCTGAGTCTTCAGGCATGGTGCTTTGTTCCTAAAAGGTTTTGTGAACTAGTCGTTCTTAAATCCAGCGCATGATTAATCAGGACTAAAAGAGTTTCGGTTGAATCAATCATTTTAGCAAGACTTAAACAATATGAATCATAGCCCAATTTTTCTGCATCTTCTTTCAGTATTTCAGTATAGCCTTTGATAGCATTAAGCGGCGTACGCAATTCATGAGAGATATTTGCAATAAATTCAGTTCTGGCTTTGTTTGCTGATTCGGCGTCCGCTTTTAGTTTTTTTAATTCATTCATTTTAATATCAATTTGTTTATTTACATGTATTACATTTTCAGACTCATTTTTTATTTTTGTTAACTTATCATTTTGACTTTCCTCTAACGTAGACATCATTTGATTAAATAACATAATAACTTTATTCAAGTCTGCATAAGAACTCATAGACATCCGATATTCCAATCGATTAGTTTCAGATGTAGCCTTATTCATGGCTGAAATGAATCTATTCTTTGTTTGTGAAACAGAATACATTAAATAGGCTGAAATTAGAGTCGATAACAACAACCCTCCCTCTATTAAAAGGATAATGATCAACCGACTATTTTCACTGAGCTTTGTTAGCATATTAAATAATTTTAAACCAGTGTTAGTCGGAAGATTACTCAATGAATGAAATGACAAGGAAATCATGGATACAAAAAATAATAGTGAAAACAGCACAAAAAGCAATACAACATAGCTCGTAGTACTACGCAGCTTCATTTTTTGCATCCTGATTGTTCCTCTCTAACTATCAATTTTAACAAATTTAGCCATCTTCTCGAGAAGGCGTGTTAAATCAATCGGTTTTGTATCATATTCGTCGCATCCCGCTTGTTCTGCCTTAACTTGGTCTCCTACCATAGCGTGTGCAGTTAAAGCGATAATGGGTATTGCCTTAGTCTTAGCATCCGCTTTTAGCTTTTTGGTTGCTTCCCATCCGTCTATAATAGGCAGGCTCATATCCATCAGAATTAAATCAGGGAATTCAGATTGCGCTAATTCAATTCCTTTTTGACCATCCACTGCAGTAATCACTTCAAAACCTTTACGCTGTAATCGACGTGAAAGCATATCAAGATTAAGGGGATTATCCTCTACTAACAAAATTTTAACAGCCATCGTTTTATCCTCACTTTTCTGTCAGATTTATAATTTGCTCGCATATTGTGCCTACTAATTTTTTATGTGTATAGGTTCCTTTTTGTAATAAACCAGTTGTGTATTTAGCAAGCATCACTCTCTCTTCCGTAGTCAGTTCTTTGGCTGTCACAACGATTACCGGAATATGACGCCATTGTTCATTCTGCTGCAACGCATTAATCACACCAAATCCATCCATCTCTGGCATCAGTAGATCTAGCAAAATAATGGAAGGTATAGCTTCTTTAATTTTAGCTATCGCATCCAGACCATCGACTGCTTGTATAGAGTTCCAACCTGCTCGTTCAACCGCTTTTTTCATCAATTCTCGAGCGGAAGGTTCATCATCTACGATCAGGATAGTATGTGATTGTTCATCATTAGTTAAAAATTGCTTAATTTTAGCGATTAATATCTTATTATCGACAGGCTTATGAATATAATCTATGGCTCCTAATGCAAATCCTAATTCTTTTTCATCAATAATAGACATTACAATGACGGGTATCTTTTCAAGACTCGGGTTGGATTTTAAAGAAGAAAGCGTAGTCCAGCCATCCATAATCGGCATAATGATATCCAATACAATGACATCCGGTATTTTATTTCTGGCAAGACTTAATCCTTCTTCACCATTGAATGCGTGTATGACGGTATACCCAGCTTTCTCAAGACTATTTTGAATTTCCTCATGAAATTTAACATCATCATCTATTATCAGTACAGTTTTATGAGTTTCTGATGTTTTTTCTATTTTTTTCGTACTTTCAGTTTGATGTGAATAACTTGATTTTTGAATGCCTTTCTGGCTGACTTTAGGTAAAGTCAATGTAAAAACAGAGCCCTTTTCCACTTCGCTTTTAACTGTAACGTGGCCGCCAAGCATCATCGCAAATTGTTTTGTTAGAAAAAGTCCTAGTCCAGTGCCGCCAAATTTTCGGGTTGTAGTGGCATCTGCCTGAGTAAAAGCTTGAAAAAGTCTACTCAATTTTTCCTCGGAAATTCCCGTTCCTGTATCTATTATTGAAAACTGTATCCATTCAGCATTATTTTGAAATAGCGGTTTAACTTCTAATGTGACAGTACCATTGGTCGTAAATTTTGCTGCATTACTCAGTAAATTTAGCAAGCACTGCCGAACCCTAACAACATCCGTATGCATAGTATCCACATCAGAATTAATATTTATTTTAAAAATATTTTTATTTTTTTCCAGCAATACTGTAACAATGGGTTTTAATTCATTGATAATATCTATTACTTTGGTATCTTCTAAAAATATTTCAATTTTACCGGCTTCAACTTTAGATAAGTCAAGAACGTCATTAATCAACGTCAACAAATGTCTAGCTGAACCGGTAATTTTAAGCAAATCTTCATTATAAATTTCATTGCCATCTTCTTTTACCTCTTCTTGCAGCATTTCACCATAACCAATAATAGCATTCAAAGGCGTACGCAATTCATGGCTCATGTTAGCAACAAATTCTGATTTAATTTTACTGGCAGACTCTGCTTCTTCTTTTGCATGTTTTAATTCATCTACAATATTTTCAAGACGTTTGTTTGCCTTACTTAATTCTTGTGTTTTGAGTTCCACTAATTCTTGCAGATGTTTTTGAGCATAATCCAAATTAGAAGTCATGGTATTAAATGTGGTAATCACTTCATTTAAGTCTTCATAGGGAGATATTTCTAAACGATATTCAAGGCCGCCTTCTTCATATGCAATTTTCTTCATTGCTTTGGATAACATATTTAATGATCGCATGATGGCTTGCATTAAATATGCGCCAACTATAATCATTAAAATTAATACTACGGCAACAATAATGATGATGGTTAAACGATTTTTTTCGGCAATTTGCTTTGTTATTAGTATTAATTTATTACTCAGTGTGGTTGCTGCTGTATCCAGCTGGGTGAATTGTTTTGTTATACCTGTTACATATTTTTGAATTTGCCCGGTTGTTTCGTAAAGCACGCGTGTTGTTGTATTATAATTTTGTCGTAATTGAATGATATTTTCCGGTTGTTCATTGACCTTGCTTGCAATTATTTTAAATTTATTTTCTATCTCTATGGCCGATGAAAGCAATTCAGGCACATTTTCCAGTTGGCTCTTGAAATCACGCAAATCCTGATACGTTAATTGAATAAGCTGCAAAATCTCATTTTCTTTCAAACTCATTAACGCATCTGGATCAGGCTCTTCTGATACTTGTCTCATTAGCGTTGTTAGTGTGGCAAAATTTGCATTTAGTTTTTCACTAATGCGCTGGGCGTTAACAAGAGAACTTAATACTAATTGATTGACGTCTTGTTTAAACTGGGTTCTGGATTTTTCTGTGTCCATTAAATTAGGCTTGGATAATTGTTCTTTTACATTGCGTACAACTTTTATATTTTTTAATGTTAATAATCCACTAATGTTTGCTGATTGGCTTTTTAATATTTTCACATCTTCATCGATAGTTCGCGCCAATGTGCGTAATTCTTCTTTCATGGTTAAAATATTTCGAGTTGTATATAATAAATCTTCATCAATGATCAAAAATTCATTATATTTAATTTTTAATAATTGAAGTTCTTTTATAATTTCAGGATTATCTTTAGCACTTTGAGATAGATCATTGAGTCCTTCCATAAACTGATGTTCATACGGTTTTCGCGCCTGCAAATTGTTTAACTCATTCAGATTTCGTACAGTTAAAATAGCTTCTTGCCTTGCCAGGAATCCTGCCAGAGAATTGCTCATCATGATACGAGATGACTCGATCTCGCTGACTTTGGAAAAATAACTTTGATTCTGAGCCAGCTTTTGGTTAAATAATATGGCTAAGCCGCCCAATATGAATAAAAATGAAATAGCAACTAATAACAGTAAAAAATGCGCTGTTCTTAGGTAAAATTTTATTTTTATCATTTTTTTTATAATCCTTCATAAAAAAATTTAATAATTTTTAATGTTCCACTTTTTCTTTAGTTTTTGGCCAATTTGTTCGTTCAAATTTTCCATCTTTAAAAACACTCAGCCAAATATTGGTCAATCCTATATGGTCATTTTTGTTATAAGTAATATCGATACCAATACCAACATCAACAGCATTCAGACTTTCAAAAACATCAACAATACCTTCGCGGTTCAGCTTATTACTCAAAGCTGCTTTTTCCAGACCCATTACAAACAATTTCGCTACAAGGTAGCCTTCCAACGAGCCAAAACTGGGTTGGGCTCCTCCGCCATACTTTTTTAAATCTTCGCGATATTCAATAACTGCCGGCAAATTAGAATCAGGATAAGGAACTACCTGTGATACAAATACACGGCCTTCCAGGTCCTTAGTTAGATCATTGGGATTTATCAGGCCTGATACAGTTAAAAAAATAGCATCAGGATATTCTGATTTTGCAAGCTTAATAAACTGAGCATTAGGTGCATAGACACCGCCCAAAATAAACGCTTTGACCGGAACTTTTGCTTGCTCTACAATGCGTGCAAATGCAGCGGCGACGTCTAGAGTATTACGGTCATATCGACCATATGGCAATCGGTCTCCACCAGTAAAACCTTCTTTAGCAAGTGCCTTCATCCCACCTTGATAAATGGAATCTCCAAAGGCGTCATTCTGGCTAAAAAAAGCAATATTTTCGGGTTTAATTCCGGAGCCTAATACACCTTTAATCAAAGCTTCAACCTCATCAGCATGGCTTGCCCGTACGTTAAAAATATAACGATCAGGCGGTTTTTTGCGTAACAGAGCAGAACCCGTACGTGCGCCAAATAATATTATCTTACTCTCCGTTACAATAGGTGCAGCGACTACAGCTGCGGGCGTTCCATTGTTCCCTATAATGGCAAGCACCTGGTCTTTATCAATTAATTTATGTAAATTTGCAGCAGCACGTAATGGTTCATATCCATCATCCATTGCAATGAATTCTATTTTTCGCCCCTGGATCCCACCAGCATGATTGATTCTATCAAAATAAACTTGTAGACCCAGTTTCATACTTTGACCACTTGCAGCAGCGCCGCCAGTCATGGAAGCACTCATACCTAGTTTAATGGGTGGCTTTTGTTCTGCTGTCTCCGCATAGCCAATACTTAGAAAAAACAATGTAATGAGGCATAAAGAGAGTAAAATAAAATGGTTAAAAGTTACAGTAAGTATTTTATTCATCATTTTTAGACCCATAAATAAATGGTGCTCCTAATTAAATTCAAACAGATCCTAATGTTTCTTATCTTCTTTAACCAATACTGACCAATCAGTTAATGGTTCAAGTTTTTCATCGATTAAAACAGTAGGCCAAACAGTATGTAATGCTTGATGGTTATTTTTATCAAAGCTAATCGTTTCACCAATACCAATGTCTATATTTCGCATATTTTCAAAGACATCAATAATACCCTCACGAGTTAATTTTTTTTCTTTCGCTGCTGTCTGCAACCCTGTTACAAATAGTTTAGCAGCTATGTATCCCTCTAATGAGCCTAAGCCAGGTTGGGCGTTAGGAAAATATTTGTTAAGGTCATTTTTGTAATCAATCACTGTTTGTAATGAATTATTAAAATAAGGTACCACTTGAGTGATGATTACATTGTTTCCATCTTTACCTAAGTCAGCAGCCAAAGCATCGGTGCCGACAAATGAAACATTTAAAAAAAGTGCATTGGGATATTCTTTTTTTGCTAATTTAATAAATTTTGCAATAGGTGCATAAGCGCCTACCATAATAATAGTTTTTATTGGCTTTCCAGCACTTATTATTTTTACTAACCCCTCTTCTATGTTCAAAGTATTGCGTGCATAACGGCCATAAGGCAAAAGTTCTGGATGGGTATAACCAGCTGCTTTTAATGCAATCATTGCACCCGCATAACCGGAATCACCATAAGCATCATTTTGAGTAAAAAAAGCCATCTCATCAGGTTTAATGCCTATCGATAATAAGCCTTTTATCATCGTCGCAGTTTCTTCTGCATAGCTGGCACGTAAATTTATAACATATCGATCAGGTGGCGATTTACGAAGTATGCCTGCTCCAGTAAACGGAGCGAATAACAGTGTTTTTTCTTTGTTAGCAATAGGAACAGTGACTACGGCTGTCGGTGTGCCTACATTACCAATAACCGCAATAACTTTTTCTTCTTCTATGAGTTTACGCATATTGGGAGCAGCTAATAATGGTTCATATTGATCATCCAGTGCGATCAATTCCAGTTTTTTCCCATCAACACCGCCCGCAGCATTTATTTTATCAAAATAAGTTTCTACGCCTTCTTTCATGCTTTGACCAAGATCTTTAGCTGGGCCGCTTAAAGCGCTGGTCATGCCAACTTTAATCGTATCCGAAGAAGGTGCCGCGAATACCATATTAGAAAAAAGAATTACCATAGCAAATACAATGTTCATCTTAATTAAAATATTTTTTTTCATGGTTCTCTCCCTATCAATGACACAACTTCAAAGTAAATCCATCTTTTTTAAAAAATCTATATGAGTCAGTAAGTTATTATGAATCATATCTAATTTGCCCGTCAATAAATTTAACCGTTTCAGTTAGGGCCCATTGACAGACCCTATATTTGATTATTTGTTAATGTTTTAATTTGTTCAAAAATGGCGCCTATTAATTTTTTATGTGTATAATTACCTTTTTGTAAAAATACTTTGGTATATTTTGCCAGCATAGTTCGCTCTTCTGACGTGAGTTCTTTCGCTGTGACAACAATAACTGGAATTTGACGCCATTTATTTTCCTTTTGCAAGGCATTAATAACAGCAAATCCATCCATTTCTGGCATTAAAAGATCCAACAGAATGACTGAGGGAACTATGGTATTTAACTTTTCCATACATTCACGGCCATTCACAGCCTCCACAGATTTCCATCCTACCTTCTCTACAGCTTTTCGCATAAGATCTCGCGCATTAGGGTCATCATCAACAATGAATACTGTATGAGTAGTATGCGTACCAGGCGATAAAAATTGTCTGATTTTCTCGGTTAATACTTTATTATCAAAAGGTTTATGAATATAGTCTATTGCGCCCAGTGCAAACCCAAGTTCTTTTTCATCAACGATGGAAACAACAATAACAGGTACTTTTGCAAGTCTGGGATTGGCTTTTAAGGCAGCTAGTGTAGACCAGCCATCCATGACTGGCATTATGATATCCAACACAATTACATCAGGCGTATTTTCTTCTGCGACAGTCAAACCTTCTTTTCCATTGAATGCATGCATGACTACGTATTCAGATTCTTCCAGAAAATTTTGCATCGCCTCGTGAAACGCAACATCATCATCGATAACTAAAATAATTTTTTTACTATGATTGACTTTATTTTCCTTATTATCCTGCAAAGGCGCAAACTTTTCTTTTTGAATGCCTATGACGCTTGTTTTAGGTAACCGAATAGTAAATACTGAACCTTTTCCAATGACACTTTTAACAGAAATAGTGCCGCCTAGCATTTCAGTGAATCTTTTTGTTAGAAAAAGTCCTAATCCAGTACCGCCATATCTGCGAGTTGTGCTCGCATCTGCTTGAGTAAACGCCATAAATAGCTTATCTAATATCTCATCAGGTATACCTGCACCCGTGTCTGAAATAGAAAATTCTATCCACTCCTGATCATCAGCTGCTATAGGTTTAATATCGAGAGTAATAGTGCCATTAGTTGTAAATTTAGATGCATTACTTAATAAATTAAGCAAACATTGACGAACTCTGACTACGTCAGTATGCATTATGCCCATATTGGGCGCTATCACTAACTTGAAAGTGTTATTGTTTTTCTTTATCATTGATCCGATAATTAATTCTAATTCTTGCACAAGATCTTTAATTTTTACGTCTTCCAAATAAACATCAATTTTCCCTGCTTCAATTTTAGATAAATCAAGCACGTCATTAATAAGTGTTAGAAGGTGTTTTGCAGAACCTGTAATTTTTTCTAAATCAGCAATATAATTTTTATCTCCCGCTTCTATTGCATCTTCTTTCAATATTTCACTATAACCGATAATTGCATTGAGTGGTGTTCGTAATTCATGACTCATATTTGCCACAAATTCAGATTTAATTTTGCTTGCTGATTCTGCTTCTTCTTTGGCCTGCTGAAGTTCAACAACAATGCCTTCAAGGCTTTTATTTGCTTTACTTAATTCATGTGTTTTCAGTGCAACAAGTTCTTGCAAATGCTTTTGAGCGTAATCTAAATTAGAAGCCATTGTATTAAATGTACGAATGACTTCATTTAAATCTTCATAAGGAGTTTCTTCTATACGTGATCCCAGGCCGCCTTCATCATACGTAACCTTTTTCATGGCAATTGATAGTAAATTTAGTGATCGCATAATGGTGCGCATTAAATAAATTCCGGCAAAAATCATAAACAAAAGCACTGCGACAATAATAACAACGGTAATAATTCTGTTTTTTTCAATAATATCTCTTGCTGTCGTTAATAAATAGGTACTAAAAGAAGTGGCGACAGAGTCAAGCTGGGTAAATTGTTTTGTTATGGCTGTAACATGTTCTGGCACTTGAGCAATTAAATCATAAAATGTGGCTTCTTCCGTATTGTAATTTTGTCTTAATTCAACAATATTATTAGGCCCTTCTACGACTTCGGTTGCAATGATATTAAATTTCTTTTCTATATCCTCTGCAGTTGAAAATAACTCAGGCGTATTTTGAAGTTGTTCCTTAAAGTCATACAAATCTTGGCGAGTCAATCTAATCAATTGAACAACTTCATTGTCTTTCATGCTTAATATTGCATCAGGATTTGATTCTGACGATATACGTCGAATCAGGGTAGTTAACGCCGCAAGATCTGCATTCAGCTTTTCACTTGTGCGCTGCGCATAGACTAATGAACTTGTAAGTAGTTCGATCACATCTTGCTTAAATTCATTTCGCGTAGATTCTGTCTTCATTAAATTTGGCAAGGCCAAATTTTTCTTTATATTTTGCGTTATTTTTATATTTTTTAATGAAAGCACTCCATTAATACTTCCAGATCGGCTTTTTAAAACTTTAACTTCTTCATCAATTTGTTGCGCCATCATGTTTAATTTATTTTTAATTGTTAACATCGATTGAATGAGAGGCAGTAATTTATCGTCTAGAAGTAAAAAGTCATGGTATTTAAGTTTTAATGATTGAAGTGCCGCCATAATATCAGAATTATCTTTTCCTGCGCTTAATAAATATTCCAACCCTTGCGTAAATTGTTTTTCATACGGCTTTCGTGATGGAAAATCTGATATTTCATTGAGATCATGCAAAGTCAGCATTGTTTCTTGTCTTGCCAAAAAACCGGCTAACGAATTACTCATGAGAATACGAGATGATTCAATTCCAGCAACTTTTAAAAAATAACTCTGGTTGTGAAGCAATTTTTGGTTAAATATGAGTACTGAACCGCCTAGGATAAGCAATGAAATAATCGCCGCTAGGAACAATGAAAGATGTGCCGTTCTAAGATAAAACTTCATTTTTAATCATACTCCCTTAATTAAACTTCAGGGATTTTAAAAAGCTGCATTTATAAAGAACTTATTTATTGAATATAGCACTCATTAGTTACAATGAAAAGAAAATATCACTCGGCTCAGCGGTTCCCGCTAACATTATGTGATGGGGGATATTTAAGAGGGAGGTGATAAAAGAAGCAAAAATAATCAAATGTTATCTAATTTGTTAAATTTTTAATGCAGGGGGATCTGGGCATCTTTTCTAAAAAAATCATGGCGTTTCATTAAGGCCAATAGTATTATTAAAAAGGATGTTACTGGGTGCGATCAACTAAAGTGTGATTCAAAATAAATTTTAAGGACGACATTTATGTCAAATAAGTGGGTAGCGAAAATTTTATTTTTTGTTTTTTTTGTATGCAGCTCTTTTGGATATGCAGCAACTCATAGCGCAACGGGCACGGCTAATTCTGATAAACCACCTATCAAAATTGGGATGACTGTTCCTTTAACAGGAGAGTTGCAATCGCTAGGAGAAGGCGAACAAATCGGCATTCAGGTTTTTTTTGATAAAATTAATAATGCAGGCGGGATCAATGGCAGAAAGCTGGAATTAATTACTTTAGATGATGCCTATGACCCACTGCTTGCCGCAAAGAATGTTCATCAATTAATTGAAAAGGAAAAAGTATTTGCATTTATGGGTAATATGGGAAGTGCGCCTGCCATTGTGACATTGCCGATTATTAATGATAAGAAAATAATTTTATTTGCACCTATTACCGGAAACAACCTTTATAGAAAATCACCACCCGATCCTAATATTTTTAACTTCCGTGCAAGCCTAGATGAAGAAACGAAAGCATTGGTAGATGGAGTTTTGTCTATTGGCATCAAACCGGATGAAATTGCATTCTTTACGCAGCAAGATAGCTTTGGACAGAATGTTTATCAAGGCGCGATGAAAGCACTCAAGGCCGCAGGTTATGAACATCCTGAAAATTTACCTTATGCAACTTTTGTTCGCGGCACTTTAAATGTAGAAGATGCATTAGCACGCATTATACGATATGCAAAAATTTCACCTCAAGCATTTATTTTAGGAGGCAATTACACAACGAATTCTAAATTTATAAAGTTAGCAAAACGTGAATATCCTCATGCTATTTTTCTTTCTGTATCAGGCCGCATAGCGTCTGCTGATTTTAATAAAGAAGATGCAAAAAATGTGATTACTGTAGAGTTATCACCTAACATTGATTCGACATTGCCTGCCATTTTGGAATACCGATCTGATTTACGTAAATATGGTAAGGGTGCACAACCGAATGCAACCAGCTTAGAGGGATATCTTTCGGCCAAGCTATTTGTCAACGCGTTGTTAAAAGCTGCTGAAAAAAATAATTTAACCACAGACGGTGTTATCGAAGCACTGGAATCTATGAAGGCTGTTGATATTGGAATTGGCCTGGATGTTAGTTTTGATAAGAACAACCATCAGGCACTACACACAGTGTGGCCTGTCCTATTAAGCGATGGGAAATTTATACCTTTAAAATGGACTGACCTTCAGAAAAAGCAGTAGTGATATTTGCTTAATTGTCATTCCCGCTTTCGCGGAATGACAATTAAGCAATATATTGTCTTACCAATTAAACAGAGTCGCGTCTAGCTTACGATTAATCGGCAAATAGGCCCGTTCATACGGGTACTTGGCTGCTAAGGCTTCGTTGAAATCTATCCCTAGGCCTGGGGCATCGCCGGGGTATAAATAGCCTTTATTGAAGGTATAGGCATGCGGGAACACCTCGTCGGTTTCAGGGGTGTGGCGCATGTATTCTTGGATGCCGAAGTTGTTGATTGCAATATCAAAATGCAGGGCAGCGGCCATGGTGATGGGCGAAAGGTCTGTTGCGCCGTGGCAGCCGGTTTTAATATGATAGATTTCAGCCATTGCAGCGATTTTCTTCATCGGGGTAATACCACCGCCATGTACCACGGCCATACGTAGATAATCAATCAGTTGTTCTGTAATCAAAAGATGAGCGTCCCATACCGTATTAAATACTTCACCCACGGCCAAAGGAGTTGTTGTGTGTTGGCGGATAATACGGAAACCTTCTTGTAATTCCGCAGGAACAGTGTCTTCTAACCAGAACAGATGATAAGGCTCCAGCTCTTTGCCTAAACGTGCTGCTTCAATCGGGGTGAGGCGATGGTGGCAGTCATGCAGCAAAAACGGATCAGAGCCATAGGTGTCACGCAATTTTTGAAATAGTTTGGGAACATGTGCCAGATATTTTTCAGTAGACCAGCGATATTCCGGCGGAAGGCCTTTTTTGGCCGGTTCATAAAATAATTTATCTTTAGAAATGCCATACACTTCTTCTAATCCTGGCACACCGGTTTGCACACGGACTGCTTGATAGCCCATGTCTATATAACGGCCCGCTTCTTCTACTGTTTCAGAAATTTCGGTTCCGTTCGCATGGCCATAAACCATCACGGCATCACGGCTGCGCCCGCCTAGTAAATTATAGACAGGTGTATTGAGCATTTTGCCTTTAATGTCCCACAATGCCATGTCCACGGCACCAATCGCAGCCATTGTGATGGGGCCGCGGCGCCAGTAAACGCCGCGATAAAAGTATTGCCATATGTCTTCAATCTGCTGCGGGTCACGGCCAATTAAACAGGGAATAACGTGGTCTTCTAAATAAGACACTACTGCTAATTCACGACCATTGACAGTGCCGTCACCTAAACCGTAGACACCTTGGTCGGTGTAAATTTTTAAGGTAACAAAGTTACGGCCAGGGCTTGTTACAAATACTTTTGCATCAGTAATTTTCATTGCGTGTCTCCATCATTAGACATTTTTAAATCGTTTAAACGGTTGCGGCCAATCACAGGATATTGTTCTACTTCATAGACTGCGCCGCTGGTAGGTATTGAGTCGTCCGATAACCAAAACGTGACATGGGCTGCGACATTGTCGGGGGTTTGTAGGCGTCCAATGGGTGCATAGACCCGAGGGATACGTTTTTCCCAATCAGACGGCAGCCCTTCTTGTTGTTTTAAAGCGACTTCGTTTTCGGTAGGTGTCCAACCGACATTGAGTTGGTTGACGCGAATTTTTTCTGCGCCTAATGAATCGGAAAGATTGCGCGTCATGGTCATTAAAGCGCCTTTGGACATGGAATAACACAACAAATCGGTCTGGCCGCAATAGGCGTTAATCGAACCGATATTGACAATGCTGCCGCCTGTGGTTTGCTTACGAAAAATGTTCGTGACTTCTTGGCTTAAAAAAAGCGGTGCTTTGACATTGATATTAAAAATACGATCGAATAGTTCTACATTGGCGGAGTCAATGTTATTGCGGGGATAGATGGCCGCGTTGTTTACTAGACCGTGAATGCTGCCGAATGTTTCTAACGTTGCATTCACTATTTTTTTACAACTGGAAAAATCTTCTAGGGAGGCAATGACGTAGTGTGCAGCGCCATTGAGTTCTTCACACATTTTTTTGATGCGTGCCTCGTCGCGGCCGTGCAGCATGACTTTTGCGCCTTGGCTAACGCATCGGCGCGCTACTGCGGCGCCTATGCCGGTGGTCGAGCCGGTAATTAAGATCACTTTGTTTTTTAGTATCATTTTTTTTGGTTCCTCTTTTTGTATGGCATTTTAATCAACTGTCGCTACCTCTACCTCCGGCTCCAATGCACCCAGTTCCGGCAACAACTTTTTCTTCCTCAACCCAATACCTAATTCTCTCGGCGCCCTTCCCGCGCGTAAATTATTTTCAATTTGCTCTAACGAACATCCCTTTGTCTCCGGCACCAGGAAATAAACAAACAATGCACCTAACACACATAACGCAGCGTAAATCCAAAATGTTCCGCTAATTCCCACTGCATCAATTAATGTTAATAATGTCATGGCCACTAACATATTGAATGCCCAGCAGCAAGAAACCGCGACACTGATACCTACGCCGCGAATTTGTAAGGGAAAAATTTCCGAGATCACTAACCACATGATAGGCCCTAAACTCATTGCAAAGCAGGCAATATAAAATATCATGCTGCCGACAGTCAGCCAGCGTAAATAAACTAACTCAGGGAAATAAAAACCAGTGCTTTGTGCAGCTAAACTGATGAACATGCCTATCAAACCCATTAACAATAAAGGACGACGTCCCCAGCGATCAATTAAGGGCAATGCAATCACAGTGAAAACAACATTAAAAATACCAATCGCAAGCGTGGCTAAAATGGCCGTCGCGGCTTCACTAAAACCGGCTTGCTGTAAAATGGTAGGCGCATAGTAAATGATGGTATTGATTCCGGTAACTTGCTGAAAAAACGCCAACCCTAAACTGATATACATGATGGGCCGTAATCTTTTCGAAAATAACATACGCCAAGTTCCGCGTTTTTCTTGGATGCTTTGTTTGATTTCGGTTAATTCACGCGTGACATCTTCTGTGGCACGAATACTTTTTAAATTTTCTTCTGCTGCGCTTAACATGCCTTTAAGTACCATCCAGCGCGGGCTCTCCGGTAAAAAGAACGTGCCTACATATAAAATCACGGCAGGAACCACGCCGAACCCTAACATCCAACGCCAATCACCGTGTACAGCGAAAAGGTAATCAATTAGATAAGCTAAAATAATGCCTATTGTAATCGCAAGTTGGTTTAATGAAACTAAAAATCCACGAATTTTTGGCGGTGCAATTTCAGCTAAGTAAAGTGGTGCCGTAAACGAACCGATACCAATCGCCATGCCTAGGACAGCGCGTCCTACAATTAAAAATAAATTATTGGGTGCAATGGCCGTCATTAAAGTGCCAATAATAAAAATAAAGGAGACAATAATGAGTGCTTTGCGTCGTCCTATTTCATCGGTCATTTTACCACTGACAGCTGATCCTAAAAATGCACCAAATAACACAGCACTGACAGTGACTCCTGCCATCATGGAGGTTAGATGAAAATCTTTGCGTATAAAAAGAAGAGCACCCGAAATGACGCCTGTATCATAGCCGAACAATAAGCCTGTGATGGCAGCGAAAGTTGAAACAAAATAGACTAAATAATGGGAGCGAATCCTAGCTACCATGAAGGTTCCCCTTATATAAAATCCAGAATGCGTACTCTTCCACACTCTGAAGATGAAATCAAGGGGCTTAAATCAGAAATTTTGTGGGCCCTTTGTAGGAGGCTTTCAGCTAACTAATTATTTATTTTAATGATATTTTTATCCTACAAAGTACCTTTACAAAACTCCGGCTCCAGCAACCCTCGAATCCCTACTTCAACCGCAAACACACAACCCGCCTGAGGATTTTGCTTTAACTCATTCGCAGTTAACCGTGTACTAGCCGATGTCACATACAATGTTGTTAAATTAGGCCCGCCAAAACAACAACTGGTAGGACGGCGCACCGGCATTTTAATGACACGGTCTATTTTACCATTCGGTAAATAACGAGTTAAACGCCAGCCGTCCCAATGTGCGTTCCAAACTCCGCCTTCACTATCGACAGTGACACCATCTGGATAACCACTGTCTTCCGGCAATTTTGCAAAAATTCTTTTGTTAGTGATACTTCCTGCCGCATAGTCAAAATCATATTGATAAATGATACGTGAAGGTGAATTGCAAACATAAAACAATTTATTGTCTGGGCTCCAAGCGAAACCATTGGATACTGCAAAACCTTTTTCTATTTCAACCAAGTTATTCGCGGCATCTAATCGATAGAGTGCGCCAATGTCGGCTTGTTCTAATAAATCTTTTGTTCCTGCCCAAAAACGTCCGGCGCGATCGCACTTGCCATCATTGAACATCACACCGTCTGCGTCCGTCAATACTGTATTCATCATAGTCACTTCACCGGATGGTAATGCAATGCTGGCAAAACCGTGACGCATCGCGGCGATTAATCCGCCGGAAGCATGCAATGCAATACATCCTATTTCCGTTGGCATGGGCCACATGTGATGTTTCTGTGTAGTCGTATCAAAACCATGTAAAGCACGTTTTTCAATGTCTACCCAATAAAGCGTTTTTTCTGCCGCGTTCCATAAAGGACTTTCGCCTAATAAAGCAGGTTGATCATAAATACATTCTATATTCATTTTTTTTTGCCTTAATATTTAATATAAAGTGGGATCCGCAATTCCAGCTTCAGCAAATCCTTTTTTGCGATAGGTACAGCTATCACATCGACCGCAAGAGCGGCCTTCTGGATTCAAGCGATAACAAGAAACTGTCATGCTGTAATCAATGCCTAGGCGCATTCCCACAGTGATAATTTCGCTTTTTTTATGGTTCAACAAAGGCGCGTGGATTTTAAATTGTTGTTGTCCTGTGATACCGGCTACCGTGGCTAAATCGGCCATTTTTTCGAAAGCATGTAAGTAATCGGGACGGCAATCGGGATAACCGGAATAATCAATAGCAGTTGCGCCGATAAAAACATCGGACGCTTTAATGGCTTCAGCCCAGGCAAGTGCTATCGATAAAAATATTGTGTTTCTTGCGGGAACATACGTTGGGGGAATTTGATTGTCGCCTTGGTAATCAGGGACTTCCATCGTGTCATCGATCAATGCGGAGGCTGTTATTTCACGTAAAAAATCCAGGGAAATAATTTTATGTTCTTGGACGGAAAACTGTTTTGCAATATGTGCTGCAGCGGTGACTTCTCCTTGATGTTTTTGGCCATAATGAAATGTTAGTGCATAAGGTGTGTATCTTTGGGATTTCGCGATAGCTAGACAGGTTGTTGAGTCTAGCCCGCCGGAAAATAGGATGATGGCTTTCTTGCTCATGTATTAGTTCTCATTGTTGGTGAAACACTGTTTTTGCTGTAATCAACCACGCATTCAACAACTGCAAAAACTCCTCCCGATGCGACAAAAACGGCATGTGTCCTGCCCTCTTAATCATTTCGCAGCGGCCATCAAACAGTAAAGTGCGTAAATTGTCAATCACTCCTGCGGGTACTAATCTATCCATTTCACCAAAAATATGTAAACTGGGTATTTTTATTTTTGATAAATCCGCACGTAAATCTGTTTTACTTAATAACCGTAATCCGCCCATCAAAGCAGAAGATTGAATCGGTAATAACTGTGATTGCAATTCTGCAAATAACGATGAATTTTTGCTGCCTAATTGTAATCGTAAAAAATCAGTTAATGTTTTTTGATGATGATTAGCCAGCTGGTTCGCAAATTGATTTAATAGGGTTAACGAAACCCCTGGCCAATTGATATCGCTGATAAATTTAGGCGTGGATGCAACGGTAATCAAGCGCGCTATTTTTTCCGGATGGTGCACACTGGCCCACCACGCCACCATGCCTCCTAGCGACCAACCTAACCAGGCGGCTTGGTCTGGCACTTTTTTGAATAAAGCGTTTACAATTTCACTAAAAGCATAATCCCCTGTTAAATCAAGACTTTTACCAAAACCTGGTAAATCGGGAATAAATAATTGAAATTTATCAGCCAGATAGGGAACCAATGGTGACCAAATACCTGAATGCCATCCCCAGCCATGCAGCAGCACCAAGGGGCTGCCCTTCCCAATAACGTTGATATGGAGTAAATTTGGCATGAGGAATAGTGTAAAAGGTGAAATGGGTGTCTATACTAAAAGCGTAAGGAGGAGATGTCAAATTCATGCAGTCTATGTTATCAAGATAAAGAAAAAAGAAACGTCATCAAATATATAACGAGAAGGAGAGAGTGTATGATTCCAATTCAAATTACTATTCGAGATCTTGCAGGCTCAGAAGCGTTAGCAGAAAAGATCCGCAAAAAAGCGGAGAAGATGACTCAATTTTATCAGCAAATTAAAAACTGTCATGTGGTAGTAGAACCAACGCAAAAACATAAACATCAGGGAAAGTTATATAGCGTGCGGATTGAGTTAGATGTGCCGGGGAAGGATTTGGTGGTTGATAATAAGGAAAATGAGGATGCTTATATCGCTGTGCGTGATGCGTTTAATGCACTGAAACGTAAACTGGGTGATTATGCGCAAAGACGTCGGGGTGATGTAAAGAATCATTTGAATGGCGGAATGCAGCAGAATAATCTGATTGAAGATTAAAATATTTCGTCTGCCCTCCTCCCCCCAATGAGGAGGGCATTTTTTTGAAAAAGAGCATTACATGTCATTAGAACATTATTATCAAACTTTCTTACAAAATAACCCTTATCCCCGTGAATTAAAGAATTATGCTTTTGACGATCACGCCTCATCAATTTATTTAAATTACAATGGAAAAAAGCTCATTAATTTCTCCTCGAGTGATTATTTAGGATTGGCAAAACATCCGCTGTTGTTAGCACGCAGCCATCAATACGCACAAAAACTAGGAACCGGTTCTACCGCTTCACGCTTAGTATCAGGTAATTTTCCTCAGTATGATGTATTAGAAAAAAAAATCGCAGCCGCCATGGGAAAAGCGTCCGCATTGATTTTAGCCGCGGGTTACCAAGCGAATACTTCTATATTGGAAGCATTGTTTGATCCAGCTATTTTAACTGCAAAACCATTAGTATTTTGTGATCGTTTGTGTCATGCCAGTTTATTAGCTACCACACGGTTTCTAGCGGAATTAAAACGCTTTCAACATAATGATTTGTCACATCTAGCCGAACTACTCGAAAAATACAAACACGATACACGGCCCAAATTTATCTTAGTTGAATCAATTTACAGTATGGATGGTGACCAAGTTGATTTTGCTAAACTGGTTCCGCTGGCAAAACAACATCACGCGTTTTTATATGTGGATGATGCACACGCAGTTGGTGTTTATGGTGAATACGGTCAAGGAAAAGCAGCCGCTTATGCCGCAGACATCGATATCATCATGGGTACTTTTAGCAAAGCACTGGGCAGTTTTGGCGCCTATGTTGCTTGTTCGCACACTCTGCGTGATTATCTTATTAATAAATGCAAAGGATTGATCTATTCGACAGGCCCTTCACCTGCTGTATTGGGCGCTATGGATGCTGCTTTAGAACTGATACCGGCGATGCACGCAGAGCGACAGCGGGTTGCAGGCTATGCTGCGCGTTTTCGGCAGCGTTTAGACAAACACCATTTGAATTACGGTCATTCTGATACTCATATTGTTCCTTGGATCATCGGGGACGCAGAAGAAACGATAAGAATGAGTTTATTATTGCAAGAACAAGGCATCTTAGGCACCACCATTCGGCCACCTTCAGTGCCTGTTGGAAAAAGCCGTATTCGTTTTTGTTTGAGCGCTGCGCATAGTGAAGAAGACATGGCGCAGTTATTTTATGCGATTGAAAATATCATAAAATAAACTCGATGAGCTATGAACGGTGTTTTTGCCTGCGTTATGGTGATTTTGACGGTAAAATTTACCACATCATGATCTAAAATGAGCTATATGAATTTTAACAGGGTGTTATTACCACCAAAAAAAACATTTTTTCTCTTTGGGCCAATTAGAAAACTATGAAGTCAGGTGAAATTCCTATTTAAAAAAACCTGCCGTTTAGTAACTTGAACGTTTGTCATACACTCCTATCAAAGTTGCAGTCGTAAGCACATGGTCTTTCATCAGAGGTTCAATTTGTGACTGTGTTGCACCAGCAGGAAGATCCAATATATTGTCTAGTGCATACAATTTGAAATAATACCGATGCTTGCCCAGCGGAGGACACGGGCCACTATAGGCGGATTTGCCAAAACTATTTTTACCAAACTGCGCGCCTTTGGGTGGTGAAAGAAGATTTTCTGTTAAAAGATGCGTTGTTGCAGGTATATTAAATAAAATCCAATGTATCCAATTGCCGCTCGGTGCATCCGGATCATTGACGATCAATACCCAAGATTGCGTCAGTTTGGGCCCGCCTTGCCAGCTTAATGGCGGTGAAATGTTGGCGCCCTGACAGGTATATTGAACAGGGATCCTACCACCTTCTGTCCATGCAGGGCTTTTCAAAGTAAAAGTCATGCTAGATGCAAAACTGGCCGACATCATCCAGATTGAAAGCAACAATGCCACCAACAAAGCCACACCACTTGCCCATAACGGAACTGATTTGTTTGCAATCTTAATCGGAAGCCGATAAATCAGCCGTAACAGATGCATTAATGCAACAAAAGCAAACACAGCCGCTGCAGCGATCAATGGGGTATGGAAATTTCCGTTTAGCATTTTTGATCTCCTTAATGGACATGATATTTACAACGTCGGTGAATCATCATGCAGCATCGCTTTCCTCACAATTTTAATGGGTGGATATCCCTGACGCATAAAATCATCGTGAAATTTTTGTAAATTAAATGCTGTGCCCTCTTTCGCTTGTACATCAACGCGTAATTTAAGAATCTGCAATTTTCCTAACGTATAGTAGAGATAAGTCGGATCCATGGTGCCGCGTTTGACTTCCACCGTTCCAACCGCACGCGTTTGATAACCTTCTTTAACAAAGAAATCTACCGCCTGATCAAATGTCATCTTGCCCGTATGCATTTTAATGCCCACGATAAAACGTGCATTCCGCCAAAGTGCATTGACCAATTGACTTAATCGTAATTTTTTCGCCTCACGATCATCTTTGATACCATACTCCGGCACGGCCAATCCTTCATCTAACATCATCTGTTCACAATAATGCGCCCAGCCTTCTGAATTTGTGCTCGCGCCCAATAATTGTCTAACACGGTCAGTGACTTTAGGCACCCATAAAAATTGAACATAATGACCAGGATACACTTCATGTATCGCTGTAACAACAATAGAAGAATCATCAAATGCCGCCATAAAGTCTTCCGTTTGCTGTTTGTTCCAGCTTGGATCAGGCAGGGTAACATTAAAATAGGCTTCTTTTGCCACTTTTTCCAAAGGCCCTGGAGTGTCCATCGAAGCAAACGTTATTGCACGTAAAAAAGGCGGGGTTTCTTCCATAATCGGCTGCACGTCCGATGGAATAGTCATAATTTTTTTATCGTGAATAAATTTAATTAGATTAGCAAACTGAGCATGGAACGTATCAAGCAATTGACCGGGCGCCGGATGGTCTGCCGCTAATTCCGCCAATACTTCCTGCGGCGTTTTGCTCGGATCCAGTTCTTTAGCAATGCGCGCAAATTCTTGTTGGTTTGCCCGCATGTTTACCATGTCGAGTGCAACCAGTTTGTCCAATGGAACATCTACCATTTCATCGTATTTTAATTTTTTCTCAAACGCTTCTTTGCCTAGACGAAAATCACCGTGCGATCGCGGTAAAACTTCATTGGTCAACCACGTTTGATAGGCCGTTAATGCGCTGACAACTGCCGCATTTGTTTCAGCAAATTCTTTTTTTAATGCTGGATCATCGGACGAAGCAAAAGCAGCGGGCACATCATCTTGAAAAAATTTCACGATTCCCGGCAATTGTTCTAATGCAATTTCCGTGTAAATTTTCGGTGGGTTTTTTATATTAGCGTGTGCCGCCAATAATGC
>JAHFSI010000095.1 GCA_023265835.1 Legionellales bacterium | reverse complement strand
AAAAATCAGAGCGTACAGGGATGTATTCACAGCGTGTTTTAAAATAGTATCGCGACAGAGTGAAATCCCTCATCGAAGGCACGATTGGGCTTAGCAAAATAGGTGGCCTGAGCTATTACATTTCTTACAGGTTGTACTAGATAGTATAGACACGATTTTAAAAATCGATTTTAAAAAGCCTATTTATTGAATAGAATCAACGTCCAGAGAATACATGGCTATTAAAGCTGTCATAGTCAGTTGATAATTATTTTATCTGGTGGCTATGGGTGGACTCGAACCACCGACCTCAGCATTATGAGTGCCGCGCTCTAACCAGCTGAGCTACATAGCCATTTGTTCTAAATAGGAAAATGGACGCCTATTCTCAAAGTTTTCATTCTGGTTTGTCAAGGCGTATTGTAATTTATTCAGCTTTTGCGTAGAATCGCTCTCCTTTACAAGGACCATTACTAAAAAATGGTCATTTCCTTGCCTTCCCCTCGCTATTTGCAGGTAAGGCTTTATCCATAAGGAGTCTTAAAACATGAAACACTATGAAGTAGTATTTTTGGTCCACCCTGATCAAAGCGAACAGGTGCCTGGAATGATTGAGCGTTATAGCAACCTCGTCACGCAGAAAAAAGGCAAGATTCACCGATTAGAAGACTGGGGCCGCAGACAACTAGCGTATCCTATTGATAAAATCCTGAAAGCACACTATGTCTTAATGAACATTGAGTGTGATAAAGATACCCTTACTGAATTAAGTAACGCGTTTCGTTATAACGATGCTGTGGTTCGTAATCTCATTATTACGACTAAACGCGCCGTGACTGACCCTTCTCCTCTGCTTAAAGAAAAAGAAGGCCGTAGTGAAGCCGGCCAATCTGAGGAACCCAATAGTGGTTATCGCTCTAAGAGCAAGAGACCTGTTGTCATTGACGAGCAGGTTGAGATGGAAGAAGTTGATGTCGATAGCGCACGCAAGTAGCCGATTAATAGGAGAGCCATATTATGTTTCGTCGTAAAAAGTTTTGTTATTTTACCAGCAACAAATTAGATGAAGTGGATTACAAAGATCCTTATTTATTAAAAAAGTTTATTACAGAAAACGGCAAGATTGTACCCAGCCGGATTACAGGAACCAAAGCGCGTTTTCAGCGTTTATTAGCTATTGCAATTAAGCGGGCACGTTTTTTGGCATTATTACCTTACACGGACAAGCATTCATAAGGTGCAATGAGCTTATTACGGCAAATTACCGATTTTATCATGCGAAGCCGCTCACACGCATTTGGAGTGGCCTTTGTCTGTGCGTTTGTTCCTTTGTTAGGGAGCATCAGCATTTTGATAGCGGGGCTTGTGACATTACGAAAAGGCCTGTGGGAAGGCGCATTGATACTGTTTGCCGCCACAGCGCCTTTTTTAATAAAGTATTACATGACGTCTTTGCCCGCGGATGAAACAGAGCTTGCATGGGTGGCCATGCTGACATTGGTGGTTAGTAATGTATTAGTATGGATATACGCTTTATTATTGCGGCAATACAGTAATTGGAGCTTGGTTTTAGAGCTCTCAGCTCTTTTTAGCATAGTGATTATTGGAGCAATACATTGGTTTAATCCCGATATTCAAGCTTGGTGGGGCGCTCAATTGAATGCCTACTTTACCAAGATGAAGACAGCGGTGCCCAATGCGGATTTCACGGTGCAGTTACAAGCAGTCGATGCAATTAAATCGATGGCAACTGGATTAATGATCTTATCGCTGTTGTTGAATGGTTTATTGCAAGTTGTACTAGCGCGTTGGTGGCAAGTGATTATATACGAACCGGGCATGACATTGCGGCAAGAGCTATATCGCATTCGTTTGGGCCATGTAGTCGGTATCTTATTTATTGCAATATTATTGTTGTCCTATTGGGCCAACAGTGCGACAGCGTTAGATATCAGGCCGGTTTTTTACGGTTTGTTTTTTATAGCAGGTTTAAGTGTGGTGCATTATTTACTGGCGTTGACCAAATATACATGGTTTTGGTTAATGCTTTTCTATGTAACGCTAATCGCGCTTTTTCCAAAGAGCATTATGCTTGTTGCTTTTTTTGCGTTATTGGATGTGTTGCTGGATTTACGCCGGCGGTTAACACGAGTTTAAGGTATCTATTTTTAAGAGGTGAAGAAAAGTGGAAGTAATCTTATTAGAGAAAATCCGTAATTTAGGGTCATTGGGCGATAAAGTAAAAGTAGCTCCTGGTTATGGACGCAATTATTTAGTCCCTCAAGGCAAAGCAACTTATGCGACAGCGGACAATTTAAAGAAATTTGAAGCACGCCGTGCCGAGCTAGAAAAAGCCGCTGCCGAAGCAGTTCAAACTGCACAACGCAGACAGCAAGCGTTGGCCGCTTTGCCTGTCATTAAGCTCTTGGCCAAAGCAGGCGAAGAGGGCAAATTATTCGGTTCTATCGGCACTAAAGACATTGCTGATGCTGTGACCCAAGCAGGCGTTGAAATCCATAAAAGCGAAGTCATCCTGCCTACGGGTGTATTGCGTCAGTTGGGTGATTATGAAATTCACATCGAAGTCCATGGTGATGTGATGGGGAGTGTGAAGATTTCGATTGTTTCAGAGGCGGCGTAACGCGCGATCTGTGAAATTAGCGAGTGATTTATCCCCCCCCTTCCTGACCTTCCCCCTGAGGGGGAAGGTCAGGAAGGGGGGGGTAAATAAACATTCATTCTTCAATACCTTTAGACAATCTCCGTTGATAATGCGAGAATTTACCCCAATCCACTTATCAGCGGCCTCAACCTATGGAAACATACTCTTCAACCAAACGTTACTCCCCCCGTTCTGTTGACATAGACACCGATGCAGTCAAAGTCCCCCCTCACTCCATTGACGCCGAGCAGTCCGTTCTAGGCGGCTTGATGCTGGACAATCGTGCATGGGACTTGATCGTAGACCGCGTACGGGAAAGCGATTTTTATCGGCATGATCATCGTTTGATCTTTGGCGTGATGGAGCGACTGATTCATCAAAACAAACCATTAGACGTTTTGACCGTGGCCGAAGCATTAAAAGAATTGCATGAATTGGACAACGCCGGCGGCGAAGTCTATCTGTATGAACTCGCCAATAATACGCCAACTGTCGCTAACATCGCTGCATATGCCGACATCGTCCGCGAGCGTTCCGTACTTCGCCAGCTTATCGCAACAGCCAATGATATCGCTGGAAGTGCTTTTAATCCTCAAGGACGCAGCAGTACCGAATTGCTTGATGCTGCAGAACGTGAAGTATTTGCCATCAGTGAGCAAGGCGCGCGAGTAGGCGGCCCTGCGAACATTAAAGATTTTTTAACCAAAACCATGGATAGGATAGATGTCCTTTTTCAGTCCAATAACCCGATTACTGGCATTGCGACAGGCTATCATGATTTAGATGACATGACTTCCGGTCTACAGTCTTCAGATTTGGTCATTATTGCCGGCCGTCCTTCCATGGGCAAAACCATGTTAGCCACTAATATCGGCGAACATGTTGCTATTAAAGAACGCAAGCCTGTCTTGATTTTTAGTATGGAAATGCCAGGTGAAGCGATTGTGATGCGTTTATTGTCTTCATTGTGTCGTATTGATCAACAACGTATTCGTACCGGCAAATTGTTAGATGAAGATTGGCCACGCATTAGCTCAACCGTGAGTGTATTGTCCGAAGCGCCTTTTTTTATTGATGATACCCCCGCACTCAGTCCCGCCGAGTTACGCGCTCGTTCCAGGCGGGTCGCAAAAGAACATGGCCAATTGGGCTTAATTATCGTCGATTATTTACAATTAATGCAGGTGCCCGGCTCAAATGAAAATCGTACCATGGAAATTTCAGAAGTGTCTCGTTCATTAAAAAGTTTAGCAAAAGAATTAAAAGTGCCTGTGATTGCCATTTCGCAATTAAACCGCAGTTTAGAACAACGCGCAGACAAACGTCCCGTGATGTCTGATTTGCGAGAATCAGGTGCGATTGAACAAGATGCAGACTTAATTGCTTTTGTTTATCGTGATGAAGTCTACAATGAAAATTCCACCGATAAAGGCACTGCAGAATTAATTATTGCAAAACAACGTAACGGGCCCATAGGCAAAGTGCGTTTGACCTTTTTGGGGCAGTACACACGATTTGATAATAACTTTTCAGGCTCGTATTAACTATGGGCCGGCCCACTAAAATCATCATTCAGCTAGATGCGTTGAAACATAATTTCCAGCAAGTGAAAGCACTGGCTCCGCATTCCTCAGTGTTGGCAATGGTTAAATCTAATGGCTATGGGCATGGCATTGAACGTATTGCATTAGCATTGTCCGAGGCTGATGCTTTCGGCGTGGCCTGTATTGAGGAAGGATTATTATTACGTAAAGCCGGTGTGCAGCAGCCCATTGTTTTAATAGAAGGGTTGTTTCATCAAGATGAATTAAATCTCGCAGCCGAAAAAAACTTTACCTTAGTCGTGCATCATGAAGGGCAAATCGAGATGCTTGAGCGCAATGCTCTTTTCACCTCGTTGCCGGTGTGGCTAAAAATCGATACTGGCATGCATCGATTAGGTTTTGCGCCTCATCAAACCAAAACAATGCATCAGCGGCTATTCGCTTGTGCATCTGTTAAAAAACCCATTTGCCTTATGTCGCATTTTGCAGTGGCTGATCAACTCAGTTCTTCCCATACCACACAACAAATTTTCCGGTTTGATGCAATAATAGAAGGACTGTCAGGCCCTCAAAGCCTATGTAACTCAGCTGGCATTATTGGATGGCCCTCCGCGCACCGTGATTGGGTGAGACCTGGATTAATGTTATATGGTATCTGTCCTTTTGCGGCACCCGATACGCATTATTCATTGCAGCCCGTCATGTCATTACAATCTGAACTCATTGCGGTCCGTGATGTTGCGAAAGGAGAATGCGTGGGCTATGGATGCACATGGACATCGCCAGAAGACATGCGTATCGGTGTGGTTGCAATAGGTTATGGAGATGGTTATCCGCAACAGGCGAGAGTGGGAACACCTGTCTTAGTAAATGGCCAAATTTGTCCTATCGTAGGACGCGTATCGATGGACATGCTGACTGTGGATTTACACACACAACCCGCTGCTAAAATAGGTGATCCAGTCATACTCTGGGGCAAAGGACTGCCCGTTGAGCAAGTGGCCGAAGGAAACCATACCAGTGCTTACGAATTATTAACACGCATCACACAGCGCGTTAAAGTGAATTTATGGGGCAGGGCCTGAAGGTGAAGGAATGTCCTAATATTTGAATCTGCTCAGACAGATGCTTACGCTAAGTGCTACTCTAGAAAAGAACGATAATCAACGCCAAATAATTTTTCGATACGCTTTGCAATTATTCGCCCAATGCTTCGGGTGCCATTTTCCATTTGTGAAATATCAGACTGGGTAACTTTGATTTTTTTTGCCATTTCGACTTGTGTCAAAGTTTCGCGGGCACGAATTCCGCGAAGTAATGCTCCAGGTTTGGTGTGTTTTTTGTTTATTTCAGTAAACACATCATCTACGCTAACTGCTGTGGTCGAATTAGATAATCGGTATTTATCAGCAACTTTTTTTGGCAGTACATATACAATCCCAGCGTAACGTACACGAATTACATTACCGCCAAGTTTAGTATGGTGCGTTCTCATGTGTGCCGACATAATATACCTCGATATGTTTATCAAATTTATAAACTTCCCAACAACATACGTAAGTTGGATTACCTTTTATTAAATGACAGTGCCTTTTATCTCCCTGCCGCTTGCCTTGTAATTTACCATAGTTGTGCCAATGCTTTCCTGGCGCCGGGCCATATGTTTTTAAATTATCCACAAGCACCTGTAAAGAAAGAAGAGCTCGCTTATCTAATTGTTGTGCTTGCTTCTCTATTTTTTTATTCTTGAATTTAACTTCCCACTTCATCTATTATATACCAATATTTGGAATATTGTAAATAATGCAATATTACCATCCAAAAGTAAATGTTTTTATTAATAAACATCAGTCTATTTTTTTCAGGTAAAAGACGCTGCTCAGCTGGCGAAATACTACGATGGCCCTTTATTTTTTTTTCTAATGGGTCTTTGCTGTCTTTGCTATTGCCTTCCACTGGGTCAACGTTGGCTTCAGCTGTTGGAGGAGCAAAACGTTTAAGTCTGGCTGCTATCATCTTATTTTTTTCTGATTTTGATTGTTGTGATAATCCACCTTGTGGCAAAGAACCGCTACTAACTTGAGGACTTGCCTGTTTATTATCAAGAACAGGGCTTAGAATCTCAGATTGAGATCGCATGTTCATATCACTTTTCCTCTCTACATCTAGGTCGTTTTGTGTTGCAAGCTTACATGTCAGTGGTGATAGAGCATCAAACTTGCTTCGATTGTCGCTCTGAGAGGCTGCTTCTTTTCTTAAAGACCGGTTATAACGAAATGCCTGCCAAGAATTTTTTGCATAACAGAAGGGGTAAGCAATAGCTCCAGCTGATGCCGCTACCAAGAGGGAGCACGCAGCACCTGCTATTACAGAAGATACAAATGTTACCCCCCCAGTTACCACAAATGCAACCGTGGAACTCATCCCCATAAACAGCATTGAGTTGAATAAAGGCATTGATATCATATTAACGCATAGTGCCGCGATGACAAAGCCTATCGAATTTTTTGGTGTTATGGCCCTAAACAAAAACAAATTATCATTGTTGGTATTGCCAAGCATCCTTGAGTGTCGCTAAAAAGTTAAATGATAAGGACATCAGATAAATATAAGATCCCTACTATGCTTCAACCAAACTTTGAGATACTGGAGATACATTTTTAAAATAATCCACTGCTTGTGCTAAAGACTGTGCAGTAAAAATTTCCATCTCTATTTTTTCTTTAGGTGCATTGGCATGTGGAACAATCGCCCGTTTAAATCCTTGTTTGGCCGCTTCACGTAATCGTTCTTGACCACCTTGCACAGGGCGGATTTCACCCGCTAAACCTACTTCGCCAAAAATAAGAATATCTTGTGGAACAGGACGGTTGCGTAAACTCGATAGCACTGCAAGTAATAAAGCCAAATCAGCGCCTGTTTCCGTAATTCGTACTCCGCCTACGACATTCACAAACACATCTTGGTCATAAGTCGTGATACCGCTGTGGCGATGTAGCACGGCCAATAACATGGTTAAGCGTTGTGTATCAAGACCGACACAAACCCGCCGTGGATTGCCCATATGGCTTTGATCAACCAAGGCCTGGACTTCTACTAATAAAGGACGGCTTCCTTCCCGTGTAGCCAGAATCACGCTGCCGGAAACGGGATGATCATAGCGCGAGAGAAAAATCGCGGAAGGATTATTGACTTCTCGAAGACCTTTGTCAGTCATCGCGAAAATCCCCAATTCATTGACTGCACCAAAGCGATTTTTTACCGCGCGAATCACACGATAACGACTGTCTTGTTCGCCTTCAAAATACAATACACAATCGACCATATGTTCTAATACACGCGGCCCTGCCAACGTTCCTTCTTTTGTGACATGCCCCACCAAAAATAAAGCAGTATTCGTTTGTTTTGCAAAAGCAACTAATTGTGCCGCACTTTCACGTACTTGTCCCACTGCGCCTGGTGCAGATTGCAATAAATCAGTATGTATAGTTTGAATAGAGTCAACGACAACAACAGCTGGTTTTTCCTTTTGCATACATTGGATAATCCGTTCAACGCTAGTATCAGCCAACAACAATAATTTATTTTCCGGCAACCCTAATCGACGTGCACGTAATGTCACCTGCTGCAGAGATTCTTCTCCTGTTACATACAATACTTTTAGTTGTTGGCTAAGATGAGCTAACGTTTGTAATAAGAGAGTCGATTTTCCAATCCCAGGATCACCGCCGATCAAAACAGCAGACCCCACCACAAGGCCCCCGCCCAATACCCGATCTAATTCTTTCAATCCAGATGCCAAGCGTGCTTCTTCTGCACCTAAAGTAACTTGATGCATCAACGTCATTACAGGTTCCGTGCCGCTAAACCCTTGCCGT
>JAHFSI010000151.1 GCA_023265835.1 Legionellales bacterium | reverse complement strand
TGGATAGTTACTAATTTAAGGCGCATAAGAAATAGTTAGAAAGTCTAAAGTTAAAAATTTTGATTTAAGATTTAGAAATTGTTGTTTTTTTGTTAATAATTTGAATGGATAAAAGTTCATTTCTGATTACATTTGCATTCCTTTAAAATATAACGAGAATGATAACCATCGACAAATTTGTTAATCGCCACAATGGCCCCCGCCAACAAGATATTCAGTTAATGCTTAAAAAAATAGGCGCTACGTCTGTTGATGCATTAATTGATCAAACCATACCCGATAATATACGTCTTAAAAAGGCATTGAGTCTTCCAACCGGAATGACGGAATTTCAATACCTGAAGCATTTGCGCACCATTGCCGGAAAAAATAAGTTATACAGAACATATATCGGACTGGGTTATTACAACACCATTATTCCTCCGGTCATTCAGCGAAATATCTTAAAAAATCCGGGCTGGTACACCGCCTACACGCCTTATCAAGCTGAAATTGCGCAGGGTCGCTTAGAAGCTTTGCTCAATTATCAAACCATGATCATGGACTTGACCGGAATGCAAATTGCCAACGCATCCTTGTTGGATGAATCCACCGCTGCTGCAGAAGCCATGTTCATGTTGTACAACAACCGTTCGCGCGAAGCGATAAAAAACGGAGCCAATAAATTTTTTGTATCCAACGAATGTTTTCCTCAAACCATTGACCTGTTAAAAACCCGCTCTAAACCTGTAGGCATTGAGTTGATCATTGGTGATTTTAAAACCTTAAAATTAGATGCTTCTATTTTTGGCGCTATACTTCAATACCCAACAACGGATGGCACGGTGCATAATTATAAAGAGTTTGTAGCCAAAGCAAAAGAAAACAATACAGCTGTTGTTGTTGCTGCCGATATTTTAAGCTTAGCGCTATTGCCCCCTCCTGGCGAATGGGGTGCCGATGTTGTTGTTGGAAATACGCAACGTTTTGGAGTTCCATTGGGATACGGCGGTCCGCATGCAGCTTACTTTGCGTGCAGGGAAGAATATAAACGCATTCTACCCGGTCGTATCATCGGCGTTTCAGTTGATGCACAAGGAAATCGAGCCTTGCGCATGGCATTGCAAACACGCGAACAACATATACGCAGAGATAAAGCTACATCCAACATTTGCACAGCACAAGCCTTGTTAGCCATTATGGCAAGCATGTATACCGTATACCACGGACAAAAAGGGATCAAAGGGATTGCGCAACAAGTACACTTAACCGCACTTACGCTGGCGAATGCCTTGAAAAAATTAGGATATACACTGGAGGGCGATACGTTTTTTGATACCATAAAAATTAATGACGTCGACACACATAAGATTAAATCTTTAGCCGAAGCTTCTGAAATAAATTTCAGATATATTGAACATGCTATAACCATTTCCATTGACCAATCTACCGAGGCCGAAGATGTGAACAAGATCATTGAAATTTTTGCCAAGGCAGCCGAAAAGGAAGTTTTTTCGGTAACAGAGGAAGAAATTTTTACTACTAAATCAAATCTGAATACCCGTAAATCGGAATATTTAACGCATCCTGTTTTTAACAGCTACCATTCCGAAACCGAAATGATGCGCTACATAAAACGTTTGGAAAATAAAGATCTATCATTGGTGCACTCCATGATATCGTTGGGCTCCTGCACCATGAAATTAAATGCGGCATCGGAACTTATGCCAATCACGTGGCCCGACTTTGCCAATATTCATCCCTTTGTTCCCACAGAGCAGGCGCAAGGGTTTCAACAAGTGATCAATGAATTGGATAAAGCATTGTGTGAAATAACCGGTTTTGCTAAAATGAGTTTTCAGCCCAATAGCGGCGCTCAGGGAGAGTATGCCGGCTTATTGGTGATACAAGCCTACCACCGTTCAAGAGGCGAAAGCCACAGGAACATTGCGCTGATCCCTACATCGGCACACGGCACCAACCCTGCCAGTGCAGCCATTTGTGGAATGAAAATAGTGCTTGTAAACTGCGACGACAAAGGAAATATTGACATCAACGACTTGCGTCAAAAAGCCATTCTCCACAAAGAAAACTTGTCGTGTCTAATGGTTACTTACCCAAGTACACATGGTGTTTACGAAGAAGGCATCATTGAGATAACCAACATCATTCATGAAAATGGAGGACAAGTATACATGGATGGCGCCAACATGAATGCACAGGTTGGATTAACCAGTCCGGGAAATATCGGTGCTGATGTTTGCCATTTAAATTTACACAAAACCTTTGCTATACCTCACGGTGGTGGCGGTCCGGGCATGGGACCCATTGGTGTCGCCAAACAATTGGTTCCTTTTTTACCTTCGCACTCCATTGTAAAAACAGGGGGAGAGCAAGGTATTCATGCCGTTTCGGCAGCTCCTTACGGCAGTGCATTGATCTTACTAATTTCTTATGGGTACATTAAAATGTTAGGTGGCGAAGGTGTTACCGAAGCGACTAAAATGGCTATCCTGAATGCCAACTATATCAAAGAATCACTAAAAGATCATTACCCTACGCTTTACAGTGGTAAAAATGGT
>JAHFSI010000094.1 GCA_023265835.1 Legionellales bacterium | reverse complement strand
TTAAAACTGAATAAACTTAGATCAATAAGATTCGCCATTGTGAAATGGCTATGGTCGCGGGATTTTTATATGCAAGTTAGGTGTTCGCCGTTTTTAGGCGGATTTAGATAGCTGTCTACAAAAACAGAATTAAAATCTGGGACATGGAGAAATACTAAAGCTCCTGCAATCATAAACGATGCCGAAATCATCTTATCTGAAATTAATGATTCGATGTTAATGAGACCTTATCATGTCGAACTGTATTTTCAAGTTTTAAGTTTGGGCATTAATCTTATTAAACTTAAGGCTGATGATTCAAGCAATTATAAAGATCATCTAGAATATGACGAATTCTCTGAACGATTTGAAGAAAGAGAAAAAAGCCCTTTTACTCGATTATTTAATCAAGAAATAGCACTTATTTTTGGCTATTATTTATATCTTGGAATCAAACCAGCGATAAAATCTCTTTGTATGGTTGATGAAAAGACGGACATTTACAATGGAAATTTTGTTGAGAGCATCATCAATGCAATGTTTTTAGGATTGTGGATGTTGATAACGGGAAAAATCTTTTATGAAAAACTTTATCATAAAAAAAGCAATCCTGAACCAACACGCCTTTCGAGGGCAATGCATGACTTAGTCGAGCATATCATAGACTCAGAGCCTGACGAAAATCCACCTGGAGCGGCAAGAAGAATGAATTCTTCCCGCATCTAATCATTGACTACCACGGGTCAACTGAGAAATGGAGTCCATTGCGAAGATGATATAGTTACATCAATTTTAAAATAATCTCCGCAACTTTTTGTGGCTGTTCCACAGGACTTGCGTGGCCGCCTGGGATAATATCAAGTGTTGTATTATTTCCTATTTTTTTCTGTACTTCTTTAGCGCCGGATAAAGGAGCAATAATGTCTTCAATGCCTGCAATAATGTAAGCGGGTGTTTTGATTTCATGTAGCCAAGGTCTTGAGTCGAATTTTTTTAAAGCGTCTAATTGACGCTGATAACCGATGAGCGATTGAGGATAAGGATTTTGTTCAGCAAGTTTGACCAAATTTTCCAATTGATCGGGTTTTGAAAGAAAATCACTTGAAAATACCCACGGTGCAATGGATTGAACGCGATAACGTAATGGAATATTTAAACGGTGTAATTCGCCTATTGCTTCAAAGGCTATTTCGGGTAATTTTGTCAACCGATTAAATGTATTCATTAAAACAATCTTTTTGACCTGGTCAGCATACCTTCTCCCAATATCTTGTGCAATAGCACTTCCCATGGATTGTCCGATAATAATGGGGTTGTGAAATTCCAGTTTTTGACAGAGAGACATCACATCATCTGCCATCATTTCAATTGAATAAGGTTTATTGGGGCTATCTGTTTGTCCAATACCACGATTATCCAATAGAAGAACTTTATGATTTTGTGCTAACGGCTTTACTATTTCAGACCAAAAAGTATGATCACAGCTAAAACCTGCTACTAAAATAATAGGTGCACCTTGACCCTGAACTTCGTAGTGTATATGAATGTCATTCATTTTTATTTTCCTGCTACATTTTTCTATCTAGAACCTGGCATTCTACGCCGTGAGACACCTTCATTCAAATCAGGAAGTGATAATTTCACTTCAGGACTTGGTTTGGAGTGTCCGATGATAGCTTTTATTCGATCTAAAGCAAGTAATTTTCTTCTTGCTATTGCTAAATTTTGACTTGAATTTACAAGATTTCGATTAGCAAAAAATCTACCTGCTAAAGCACAAATTCCACTTGCCATCGCTATTTTTACAAAGCCTGCGCCCAGTACAATGCCGCCGACAGCGCCGCCCATCGCGGCCACAGTCGCAGCTTCAGACGCATATTCATCTGCTTGTTCTAAAATTCTTTTTTGATAAGGAGTAATGGATTGACTATAAAGAATGTGATAATTATCTTGCACATCGCATTGTTCGTTTTGAGATAATTTTTTATAATTCTCTTTGATGTTTTGTAAAAACACTTGTTCATCATGCGTACCCTGGTAATTTTCTTCAAGATGACAACGTAAAATATATGTTCCAATTTGCTCAATAACTTCAGTGACTGTTGACATTTTTATTCCTTCTTTTGTAATTTGATCGTTGCCACTCGTCAATCCTTGCAATATATCATCTATCTCATGGAAACGAATCGCACCGCTTTCTATTGATAGTAATGGCTCAGCCAACATGTCGTTATCTTTTAATCAAATCACACTTAATGCACGAACCACGCCGAGCCATTCTACATGGCCTACCGCTTATAGGCGAATTAACTAGCAGAACTAACCATTCTGCGCAAATATTACTTATTTTCTGGCCTGCCTACGATGGCAAATTGGTCACAGCAGTGTAACCGATATCAACGTCTTTTTTAATAAGTTTTATTGCCTTAGTTAATTAGAAATGGAGCTATCTTTGCAATTGGTATTCGCTATTTTTATTAAAAAACTAATGAGGACTATGAGCCTGACTCCAATAATGAAGTACTTAAAAACTACCTTGGAATAAAAACAGATGCTGAAATAGCAGCGCTTGAAGAAAAAGAACTTAAAAGAACTGAGCTAGAGTTGTTAGGTATCTTTAGTGCGGAACATCAATTCACAGTGCAGGACATTTGTAATATACATGAATTATGGCTTGGTGATCTTTATCCAAGCGCCGGAAAATATCGCACCGTCACCATGTTAAAAGAGGGATTTCCTTTTGCGGCACCTCTGCGTATTGAAGCATCTATGCAAGAATTTGAGAGAAAATATTTAGCCATATATACGCCTTGCCATTACTCTGATTCCAATGCGCTCGCACTAGCTCTGGGAACGGTACATGTTGAACTGATATTGATTCATCCTTTTCGTGAAGGAAATGGAAGAACGGCTCGTTTGCTGGCAGACCTTATGGTGATGCAAGCGCAACGGCCGCCACTCGATTTTAATTACATAGATAAAACCAAAAACGAAAACGGATTTAAGCAGTATGTCGCAGCAATTCATGCGGGGGTAAGCGGTGACTATAAGCCAATGGAAAAAATATTTTTAGCGCTTTTGGGCTAATTTCTTTTCTAGCATATGATAAATTCTTTTGTCCCTTCTGTTCGTAATTTCAATATGATTAGCGCAATCAGATTCAATAATTCCTTCCACACCACAAGATGACCTAACAGAACGAGCAATTAATTTCTCTCGCATGATGGGGTCTTGTAAATATGGATTTGTTTCAATTAATGGTCGTATTTTCATTCAAGCATTATACTAAAACAATACGTGTTTGTGTTGTGATTTATTAGCATTTGTTATTTCCAATTGCCCCACCAGTGCCCCAAGAGACAATTTTAAGAGCATTTATTTATCAATAAGATGGGCCGTGTTGGGATCGAACCAACGACCTATTGATTAAAAGTCGGACAATATTGAACGCCATTACATTTCAAAGCATTTCAATCCACTGCACAATATTATCAAATAACGCTATAAAATAAGAATTTTTTGTAATATTATCCCTTCAAATTATTTCATACCATTTCACCTCTAGCCACCCAATTAGAGGAACCTTGACAGGAACCTCAATCAAAAGGAAGTCAAATGAAGAAGAAAATGACCACAGAGTTCAGCGATAAGGGCATTAAAGCCCTCAAACCGAAGGAACATACCTATGATGTACGTGAGAAAAGCGGTATCACGGCCATTTACGACCGTCATAGCTATGATATTGAAAAGCGCAATACGCTAGAGAGATGGGGTGAAAAACTCAGACAAATAATCAACCCTGAACAACATATCGATAATATTATTAATCTTAGCCAAGCAATAAAGCAGAATTATTTTTGATATCAGCCACGATGCAACCTACATAATCATTTTTACTTTACCACGATGCGGGTTTGCGAATATTTGCTCCCGGAATTGGATTTGGCAACTGCGAGTCGGCAAGCACTGCGTGACGAATTTCTTTCATGAAATCTTTATATTTCATTAACACTCTACTTGGATGACGATGGCCAGGAATAATTAAACCTATTTTTTTCTTATGCTCACTTTTAACAAACCTCAACGCTTCAGCAATATCGCTGTCATTCGAAACTAAAACTGCACAATCATATCGATCATGCCATGCGTCATTGAGAATATGCAGCGCCAAATTTACATCAGAACCTTTTTCTTTAGTGTCTATGATCGTGACAATATTCGGGCAACCTTTAGGCGGGTTATTTACTTTTGCTTTCACCAAATTAGTTAAGAAGTGACCATAATGAATGCTGATATTAGGAATATACGTTTCTAATGCTTTTAAATAAGCATCCTGCCGATCAGGAGCATCGGGATCACCCTCTCGAGCTGAAACCCTTGCAGTAAAATATTTAATTTCTGTAATGGTATGATGTTCGCCCAGTAACTTATGAAAGAGAGTATGCAAGTCTAACCATTTAAACTTAGTGCCTTTGAGCGCACCGTAGTACAAATTAAAGCCATCGATATAGACTATTGTTCTTGATTTTTTTGCTTCCACTCTTATTATTTCCTTAAAAAACAAAGGCCTCCGAAGAGGCCTTGTGCCCTACCGCAGAACGGTAGGGGAAGTAGTCATTTGTATTATAACCCCAAATCATGGGATTTCAACTTCATTTTTGGCAATTTTGCATGGTTACTTTAATTCATACCATGCAAATTATTTGCCGTATCTTTTGTATTGAAGTTATTTTACAAGTACAACACTGTCCCAAGAACAAAGTGATCTCTTCCAATAAGTATTTCCTTTATCCGCGGAAGAAGTATTGCACTCATACGTAGATGTATAATAAGGCTTGTTCTCACTTTTTTCAAAATTCAGTGGCGGTGTACCGCTATCTTTATAAAGATTGTTTTGAGCTACTATAAGATGACGGGGGAATGGCCCATTTGATACGTCATAGTCACAAGTAACAAGCAGATTAGGGAGAGTATCGTTATCTTCATTCGATATAAATTTTACCCAAATCCAAGTGTTATCTTGAAGAGAAGTCAACGTTGACATATCTGCTATAGGAGAATTAGAAACATACCATCCTAATTTCTTATAAGTATCACTTATGACCCAAGGAGAGCCAGGGTTTCCATGACTTAAAGCGCTAGCAGGTGGACACTGAGAAAGTGAAGGTGCGGTTGCTTCGGTTGGCTCGGTTGCAGCATACCCAATTGAGCAGGCAACTGCTAATAATGCGAGTCCACTTGTAAAAAGTTTTCTCATATCTCCTCCAAAAAATTTAAAATAAAGGGTGGATTTTATACAGAAAAAATAGGGTTGTCCATTAAGTTTTGTCATTTTTTAATCATTTTGATTAAAATTCAATCAATCAGGCCTATTATTCTAATTAACGATCTCTTACATTCTGCAATATAACGAGCAGCATTTCTGATATCAGCGCAACGTCCGCCATGTTTATAAGCATTCAGTTTACTGACCTCTTTCCCTTGTACTGACTTTGCTCCCGTTGATTGCTGCCACGGCCTCCATTGCTGGATTAACTGTGATTGTCGTTTCCGTTCCTCTAGACTCCAATGTCTCATGTTTTGCCTCTCTTAATAGTTCGTTTGCAACTTTTGCAATTTTTTTTGAATCATCAACCGCAAGAGGGTTCACTTGTTGGTTAATGGCATTATTTTGCTGTTGGATATTCTGCTCAACATAGGTTATTTGATCAGGGTTTTTTATCTGAGCCAGTGTCGCCAATGTTGCGCGGCATTGTGCCTGCGCTTTTAAAGCAAGCATACCTGATAATTGCACTTGTGGTGTAAAATCAGCATGCGCCAATTGATTAAGCATTCTGTCGAATAGAGCGTTTAAAGCTATTGCCTGTGAATATAAATATCTTTCAATGTACACTAAGTTGCCTTTCTTTATTTCTAGCTCCTGTTTTTGTATCTCTTTGAATAAATCACGAGTATCAACACGAGTGCTACTGTAAGGGTCATACTTGATACTTTTAATCGCCGTGATAGCGACGCCCTCAGGAAGAATAGCGATATTTGCAGGTATGTCATCATCCTTTAGTATGAATCGTTGCCATAACACAATACATTATAAATTTTAGATAGAAAATTATAACATACGATTTTTAGGCCTTCATATTTTCATGTGGCGAAGAGAAAATTAAGCAACCCTATCCATGAATCAAAATAATCTTTTTATTTCAATAGCGGGCTTGTATTTCGATATATTGGCAAACGAAAAACGAACCCTGTTACTAGAAAAAATTAAGCTTTAAAAACATGTCAAGATTTTTTTTGTGGTTTTTTTACGGAGAGAGGGTGCGAGCAGTTACGATAATACAAAAAATCTATCCAATATCGTTGAATTGAGTACGTTTCATTCTAAAAGTGCATAAGGCTAACCAATACCCCAATGGGGTTGACAATGTACCCCAATGAGGTATACTAAGAAAAGGATATAATAATGCTACAAACAGTGGTTGAAACACCTGAATATATCAATCAGGCAAACGGTTGTATGGATAAAAAATCAAGACAATTATATCGCTGAATATCCTCTTGATGGGGACTTGATTACAGAAACAGGCGGCGCTCGCAAAATACGATGGACTAGCAATAGCCATCAAGGTAAACGCGGAGGAGCTAGAATTATTTATTACTACCACAATCAAAATATGCCCGTTTTCTTGTTTACGGCATATGGGAAAAATGAGAGAGCTAATTTAACTAGCCAAGAAAAAAAGATACTAAAGAAAATTATCAAATCTATTGTACAAGTATATGGAGAAGAACATCATGAGTAAGATTGGTCAAAGCTTATTAAAAGGCGCTGAAGAAGCCTTAGCATATGCTAAAGGCGATAAAAAATCTTCCAAAACCTATCAGGTAAAAGTGCCTAAAAAAATTAATGTAAGCGCAATCAGAGAAAAATTAAATATGTCTCAAAACGTATTTGCAGCCTGTTTTGGCTTTAGTACACGAACCATTGAAAAGTGGGAACAAGGAGTACGCCAACCCGCAGGTGCTGCGCGTGCATATTTAATTGTGATTGATCGTGATCCAGAGGCTGTCCGATCTGCATTAAATGCTGTTACGCATTCGCATACTTACCATAAGCACCCGCGTCACAAGGAAAAAGCGTGACATGAGCAAGCTAGGAAAAGAAATTATATCAACACTAAAAAAAGCTAAAAAGAAAGGCTTAGTGACACTAAAAACCTCACCAGATATAAGCGGGTTGCGTAAGAAATTAAAGCGCACCCAACCACTTCTGAAAAAGAAATTAAAATTAAATTCATATGGATTATTATTATCGTATATTCGGGCCAAGCACCATACTTATTTAGGGAGCGAACGTGGCGAAGCTTACGCTAACCTTGCCATGCGAGTACTGCGAGCACTATTTAATTTTGCAGCAGGACAATATGAAGATTCGCAAGGTCATTCGCTTATCACTGAAAATCCTGTAAGGCGTTTATCGCAAACGCGCGCATGGTATCGTGTTGAACGAAGACAAACATTTATTAAAACACATGAGCTAGAAGTATGGCACAACGCTTTGCAAAACTTAAAAAACGAAACATTGCGAGATTATTTGATATTAATTCTTTTCACTGGTCTACGCCGACAAGAAGCAGCAAAATTACGCTGGAAAGATATCGATTTTAAAGCAAAAACACTGACTATTATTGATACCAAAAATCATGAAACACATACGCTACCTCTTTCTGAATACATCTATGAACTACTATACAAACGTCGTAATAATGTATCTGACGAATTTGTTTTTCCAGGTACAGGCATTGGTGGCTACATCATCGAACCACGCAAGCAGATCGCAAAAGTAACAGCGGCTTCTGGTATTATATTTTCAGTACACGACCTGAGGTGCACATTTATTACCATCGCTGAAGGTCTAGATATTCCTGCTTACGCATTAAAAAGACTTCTTAATCATAAAATGAATAACGACGTCACCGCAGGTTACATAGTGGCTGATGTTGAACGATTAAGAAAGCCGATGCAAATCATTACAGACTATTGTCATTTAGCACCCTAATTGGCCCAATCGATTAGCACCTTAATGGGGCCACCCAATTAGCACCCTAATGGGACCACTGGATTAGCACTCTAATGGGACCACCCTAGCGTATCAAACT